>JBNJDW010000032.1:0-13253 GCA_051745265.1 Pseudomonadota bacterium | reverse complement strand
TATTATTTTAGGCTTGCAGACTCGATGTTAAGAGCGCATGTTTTCGAAGGTGTAAAAACCTCTCCCGAAGGGGGCAAAACCCAATGGCTTTCACTGTCGGAACTTGATAGAATACCGATAAAGCATACGAACCTTGCGGTTCTGAAAAAATTGCACATAATAAAATAAAGGACCTATCCGCATGTCATCCGCAGACGCTCTTGAAAAACTGGCCGTTCTTTCCGCCGCCGATCCTGATTATCTGGCTGATTTATATTCGCGCTATCTTGATAATCCGACCAAGATTGATGACAGCTGGTCGTCTTTCTTTGACGGGCTGGATGATAATTCCCGGGCCCTGCTGGACGATTTAAAAGGTGCCAGTTGGACACCGTCGGAAAATAAAATTCAGGCGGTCTTGTCACAGGCGGCCAATAGCGGCATGCAGGACAAGGTGGTTCAAAAGCCGGTCACAGGGGGGAAGACCGAAAAAGAAGTCCGCCAGTCCACGGTTGATTCCATTCGTGCCTTAATGCTGATCCGTGCCTACCGTATCCGGGGTCATTTAAAGGCTGATCTTGATCCGCTGGGCATTTCAAAACAGCGCAGTCATCCGGAGCTGGAGCCCGAAACCTATGGCTTTACCGGCGATGACTGGGACCGGCCGATCTTTATCAATGGTATGCTGGGGTTGGAAACCGCGACATTGCGAGAAATTATGTCGGCCCTGCATGACACCTATTGCGGAACCATCGGCCTTGAATATATGCATGTTCAGGATCCCGAACAGAAAGCCTGGCTGCAGGCCCGGATTGAAGCCGGACGTAACCATACAGATTTTTCCGTTGAAGGCAAAAAAGCCATACTCAGCCGGCTGACCGCCTCCGAAGGGTTTGAGAAATTTTTGCAGACTAAATATACAGGCACAAAACGTTTCGGTCTTGAAGGCGGTGAAGCGCTGGTTCCGGCGATTGAGCAAATCATGAAACGCGGCGGGCAGCTGGGCTTAAAGGAAATGGTGATCGGCATGGCCCATCGGGGCCGTTTGAATGTTTTGACCAATGTGATGGGCAAACCTTTTGCCGCTATTTTCCATGAATTCGGCGGCGGGTCTTTTAAGCCGGAGGATGTTCAGGGCTCTGGCGATGTTAAATATCATCTGGGGACCTCTTCGGACCGTGATTTTGACGGCAATGTTGTCCATCTGTCCTTGACCCCGAATCCGTCACATCTGGAAATCGTTAATCCTGTTGTATTGGGGAAAACCTATGCCAAACAGCTCCAGCGTGAGGACAAGCATAAGTCAGAAGCCATGGCGCTGGTTCTTCATGGTGATGCGGCGATTGCCGGGCAGGGGATTATGCAGGAATGTATGCTGCTGACCAATCTTGACGGTTACGGCACCGGCGGGACCATCCATTATGTGATTAACAACCAGATCGGCTTTACCACCAATCCCGAAGAATCACGGTCAGGCACCTATTGTACGGATATCGGTAAAATGTCCGATGCGCCGATCTTTCACGTAAATGGCGATGATCCCGAAGCGGTTGTTCATGTGGCGCGGATCGCGATTGAATTCCGCCAGCAGTTCAAAAAAGATGTGTTCATCGATATGATCTGTTACCGCCGTCATGGCCATAACGAAGGGGATGAGCCGGCCTTCACACAGCCGGTGATGTATGATTCGATTAAACATCAAAAAACGACCCGTAACCTGTATGCCGAAGAATTGATGCGTGAAGGGGTGCTGAACGCCGACGATAATGAGAAAATGGAAAAGGACTGGAATGACCATCTGGAAGCGGAATTCCAGACCGCGGAAAGCTACCGTCCCAATGATGCCGATATGCTGAAAGGTCAATGGTCGGGCATTTCGCTGCCTTCTGATGATGACCGTCGCGGCCAGACCGCGATCAGCGAAACGCAGGCGCAGAAAATCGGTAAAGCGCTTTATACCGTTCCTGATGATTTTACGGTTAACAGTAAGATTGAACGCCAGCTGAAAGCCAAACAGAAAATGTTTGAAACTGGCGAAGATTTCGACTGGGCCACGGCAGAGGCGCTGGCCTTTGGCGCGCTATGCGAAGAAGGCTTCCCGGTGCGCCTGTCCGGCCAGGATAGTGAACGCGGGACATTTTCGCAGCGGCATTCGGTCTGGATTGATCAGAAGAATCAACAGAAATATGTACCGCTTAATCATATCAAGGATGATCAGGCTTCCTATTTTGCCTATAACAGCCCATTGTCCGAAGTCGGCGTGCTGGGCTTTGAATATGGGTTCAGCTCGGCAGAGCCGAATATCCTGACCCTCTGGGAAGCGCAGTTTGGTGATTTTGTCAACGGCGCACAGGTGGTGATTGATCAGTTTATCACCTCGGCCGAAACCAAATGGCTGCGGATGTCAGGTCTGGTCATGCTGTTGCCGCATGGTTTTGAGGGTCAGGGGCCGGAGCATTCTTCGGCGCGGATGGAACGTTTTCTTCAGCAATGTGCCGAAGATAATATCCAGATCGTTAATTGTACAACCCCGGCCAATTATTTCCATGCGCTGCGCCGTCAGATGCATCGCGATTTCAGAAAGCCGCTGATTGTCTTTACGCCAAAATCACTGTTGCGTCATAAACGCGCCGTGTCTCCGTTATCGATGATGACCGGCGATGAGACATTCCACCGTGTCCTGTACGAAGATAAACTGCCGGCCAAACCGAAAGATATCCGCCGTGTAGTGCTGTGCAGCGGCAAGGTTTTCTATGATCTTGAAGACTACCGTGATGCACAAGGGATCAAAAATGTCACCATCATGCGGCTGGAACAGATTTATCCTTTCCCGCATGATGTTTTGAAAGAAGAACTGTCAGCCTTCCCCAATGCAGAAGTGATCTGGTGTCAGGAAGAGCCCGAGAATATGGGCGCCTGGAACTTTGTTGACCGCCGCATTGAAAAGGTTTTGCAGGAAATTGAATTGAAAAACAACCGTCCGCGTTATGTCGGGCGTCCGGCCGCGGCATCACCGGCTGTTGGCCTGATGTCACGGCATCAGGAGGAACAGGCACGTCTTGTAGAGGACGCGATAACACTCTAAGCTTAAGAAAAACAAAAGTTTGACGAAGGAAAAGAAACATGGCTACAGAAATCAAAGTCCCCACACTTGGTGAATCCGTATCGGAAGCCACCGTGGCTCAATGGCTGAAAAAAGAAGGTGAGGCTGTCACAGCGGATGAACCTTTGGTAGAGCTTGAAACCGATAAAGTAACATTGGAAGTCAACGCCCCTGCCGCCGGGGTTTTGCAAAAAATCACCGTGAATTCCGGTGAGAATGTCGGCGTTGATGCGGTGCTCGGCCTGCTAGAGGAAGGCGCTGTTGCCAATGATAAAGGGTCGGATAAAAAGCCAGACGAGAAAGATTCCGGTAAAGAAAAAGAACAGCCAAAGGCCGAAGACAAACCGGCTAAAGATGAAGCGCCCAAAGAAACAGATTCAAAACCGACGACGGCCAATGCGGATATGCCTTTGTCACCTGCGGTCCGTAAACTGGTTGATGATAATAATCTTGACCCGGCGCAAATTCCAGCCACGGGCAAAGATGGCCGCTTGTTAAAGAATGATGTGCAGGACTTTATTGATAACGGCGGTAAGAAAGCCGCACCGGCAGCAGCGCCAGCGCAGGATCGCGGGCCGCGTGAAGAACGCGTGCGGATGACCCGTCTGCGTCAAAGCATTGCCAAACGTTTGAAAGAGGCGCAAAACACTGCCGCCATGCTGACCACCTTTAACGAAGTCGATATGACCAATGTCATGGAGCTTCGCAAAATGTATAAAGACAGCTTTGAAAAACGTCATAATACCAAGCTTGGCTTTATGTCGTTCTTTGTTAAGGCTGCGATTCAGGCCTTACAGGATTTCCCGGCGGTGAATGCCGAAATTGATGGCGAGGAAATTGTTTATAAAAACCATTATGATATCGGTGTTGCCGTTTCAACGCCGTCAGGTCTGGTTGTTCCGGTGTTGAAGGACGCTGATATCAAGAATTTTGCTGAAATTGAAAGCGGCATTGTTGATCTGGGCACCCGCGCCCGTGATGGTAAGCTGGGTATGGATGAAATGACCGGCGGTACCTTTACCATTACCAATGGCGGTGTTTTTGGATCCTTGCTGTCCACACCGATTCTGAACCCACCGCAATCGGGTATTCTGGGGATGCATAAAATTCAGGAACGGCCCATGGTTGTCGATGGCGAGGTCAAAGTGCGGCCGATGATGTATCTGGCCATGTCCTATGACCACCGCATCGTTGATGGCCGTGAAGCTGTATCCTTCCTGGTCCGTATCAAGGATGCCATCGAGGATCCGCAAAGATTGCTTTTGGATATTTAATGAAAAGAAAAAGGGGCTTTGCGGCCCCTTTTTTTAATTTGACCTGAGGCAAGGTTTTAGAAGTATACGTCGTATAAATTATTACTCGATTTAATACCGTGACTCGTCTAGATTACTGAGTGAAACAGCATTAATAAAAAGGACTAAAAAATGTCAGAACAATATGATGTGGTGATTATCGGCTCCGGCCCCGGCGGTTATGTTTGTGCCATTCGCTGTGCGCAGCTGGGCCTGAAAACAGCCTGTGTTGAAAAAGACGATACGCTGGGCGGGACCTGCCTGAATGTCGGCTGTATTCCATCAAAAGCCTTGCTGCATACCTCGGAGCGTTTTGACGAAGCCGCACATCATTTCGCCGATCTGGGTATCAAGGTCAAGCCCGAGCTTGATTTAAAAGCGATGATGAAACATAAAACCAGCGTGGTCGATTCAAACACACAAGGCATCAAGTTTCTGTTCAAAAAGAATAAGATAGACCATATTGTCGGCACCGGTACTGTTAAATCCGCCGATATGGTTGAAGTCAAAGATGCCAAAGGCAAAAAACAGAGCCTGAAAACACGGTCTGTTGTCATTGCCACCGGATCGGAAGTGACCCCGTTGCCCGGTGTCGAGATTGACGAAAAACAGATCGTGTCCTCCACCGGTGCGCTGGAATTGTCCAAAGTGCCAAAGAAGCTGGCCATCATCGGCGGCGGTGTGATTGGTCTGGAACTGGGGGCCGTCTGGGGCCGTTTGGGCGCTGATGTCACCGTCATCGAATTTCTGGATACGATCCTGCCCGGCATGGATAGTGAAGTTTCGAAAGAGGCTTTGAAAAGCTTTAAAAAACAGGGCATGACCTTCAAGCTCGGTGCCAAAGTCACTGGCGCCAAAACATCAAAATCCGGTGTCAAGCTGGAGGTTGAGCCATCCAAAGGCGGCGATTCTGAAACGATTGATGCTGATATTGTTCTGGTTGCCATTGGCCGCCGTCCTTTCACTACAGGTCTGGGGCTGGATAAGGTCGGTGTTAAAACCACGGACCGCGGCGTGATTGAGGTCAACAGTAATTATGAAACTTCGGTTCCCGGTATTTATGCGATCGGCGATGTTATTCCGGGACCGATGCTGGCCCATAAGGCCGAGGATGAAGGCGTTGTACTGGCGGAAATCCTGGCCGGTGAAACCGGACATATCAATTATGATGCGATTCCATCCGTGGTTTATACTTTCCCGGAGATTGCCAGCATTGGCAAAACGGAAGAGACCCTCAAAGACGAAGGCACCGCATACAAGGTCGGTAAATTCCCCTATATGGCCAATGGCCGTGCCCGAGCGATGAATGCCAGCGAAGGCTTTGTCAAAATTCTGGCGGATAAGAAAACCGACCGGGTGCTGGGCTGTCATATTTTTGGCGCCGAGGCCGGCACGCTGATCGCCGAGCTTGCATTGGCCATAGAATTCGGCGCCAGTGCCGAGGACATTGCCCGCACCTGTCATGCGCATCCAACGCTGAACGAGGTCGTTAAAGAAGCCGCGTTGAATGTCGATGGCCGGGCCTTACATGTCTAACAGTATTCATAACAGGTCAGATATCAGCTAATGACGCATCTTTATGTTTTCGGTGACAATGTTGTTCAGGGATCCTGGGATCCTTTTGGCGGCTGGGTTCAACGGGTGCGCTCTGTGCTTGATGAACATTATCTCTATGATCCGGAAAAACGATTTTTGACCTTTAATATGGGCGTATCAGGTAACAGCTCTGCCAATGTGTTAAAGCGTTTTGTACCTGAAATGGAAGCCCGTTACGAAGAGAACGCAGATCTGATCATTTTATTTGCGGTCGGTCTTAACGACAGTATGATGACCTCCGAAACCGGAACGCATAACGTGTCAGAAGCTGATTTTGAAAAGAATCTGCACAAACTCTATCAGGCCGCAAGTCATTATACGGATAAAATCGGCTTTGTCGGCCTGTATCCGATTAATGAGGCCGAGGTCAATCCGCTGCCCTGGGCGCGGGATCGGGCGTATTGGTTTAATGCGGTGCATAGTTATAATGCGATTATAAAAACTTTCTGCGCCCGGCAGGATATTTTCTTTATTGATGTCTGGAAAGGCTGGGCGGAGGAACCGTATGAAGACTGGCTGTTTGACGGGGTACATCCCAATGCCGCCGGGCATCAGAAAATTGCCCGCGCAGTGTTAAAACAATTCCTAAAACCGCTGGGCTGGGCCGTACCGCCCGCGCAAGAAGGCGGTTTCGTAACCGCAAGTTAGGACGCGGTTTTGTGTTTTGTTTTTGCCTGAATATTATCACCTGTAGGCGCTGTGCCTTCAATCAGCCAGTCTGCCAATAGATTGCCGACATAAGCCGTTTGTTTGATATCGCCTAACATATGACCGGCGCCTTTCAAGCTAACCAGCCAGGCGGCCCCGCCGGCGCGGTCATAGATCTCCCCCGCATTTTCATAGCGGACCATGTCGTCTTCAGGGTCATGGAAAACGAACAGATCGCCTTTAAAATTACGGGTCTGTTTTTCAACGTCAAAGGATTTAACGTCTTCGGCGAATTGCTTTTTTAAGACATATTTGCGCCCGGCGACATCAATCTCGATCATGCCTTCCCGTTCCAGAATTTGCTGATGTTCTTCGAAATGGCGCATAACATGGCGGGGATCTTTTGGCGCGCCGATTGTGGCGACTGTCCTGACCGAAGGCGTGGTTTCCGTCATCGCCAGCGCCGCCGGCCCGCCAAAGCTGTGACCGATCAGCAGCTCAGGCCCCTGACCGAAATCACTTTCCAGTTTCTGGGCAATGGCGGTTAAATCCTCAATATGTGTGGTAAAATTGGTGTCGGAAAAATCCCCTTCACTTTTACCAAGGCCGGTAAAATCAAAACGGACCATCGCGACCCCGCGCGCGGCCAGGGCCCGGCAGACCCTTTTAGGGGCAAAGAATTCTTTTTCACAGGTAAAGCAATTGGCAAAAATGCCATAGGCTTTGACCTCACCATTTGTCGGACGTTCAAGTCGTGCGGAAAGCATATCCCCGCGGCCATTATCAAGATCGAATGTTTCTGTCTGGTAATCCATCTGTGTAGATATAGAAAAACACTGCGGGAAAAGCAATCCCGCAGTGCTGTTTTAAGAGATGTTTATTACAGAGTTTTATTCTTTGGTGTCTGGTTTGCCGTGTTTTTTGCCATGGCCATCTTTATCACCATGATGTTGGCCATGCATTTTCTTCATGTCATGGCCTTTGTGTTTTTTGTGTTTTTTATGCTTTTCCTTCATTTTTTCTTTAAAGGCGGCACGTTCTTCTTCGCTCATATCCGCCATTTTTTCTTTCATTTTGGCTTTCATCTCAGCCCGTTTTTCTGCGCGACGGTTTTCCCATTTGGCTTTTTCCTCAGGCGACAGGCTGTTGATAAAGGCCTGACGATCCTCTTTGAGTTCGCTGCGTTCTTCTTCGCTCAGCGATTTCCACCAGTCACGGCGTTTTTGATGCAGCGCTTTACGTTCTTCGGGGGACATATCCTTGTATTTATCACGTTTTTCGTCAAAGTAATTTTGCCGCTCACTGGCGTTCATGGATTGCAGCTTATCCCAGTTGATCGAAAAACCCTGCGTATCGGCCAGTGCAGGACCGCTGAGAATGGCGATTGCGCCTGCAATCATCAGACCATATTTCATTTTTTTGTGTCGCATTATTAGCTCCTTTATATTCGGTTATGTATAGTATACGGCAACAAGGTGCCTAATCCCTCGTGTGCGTCAGAAAAGGATTGTCAGAAAGCCATTTTAGGGTAAATTAAAGTATGTTTACTTTCAAGGAGTTGAAAATGGTTAAAACATTTACAAGAATGCTGATGATAACAATGCTGTTTGGTGCCATGTCACTGTCAGTCACGGCCTGCAATACGATGGAAGGTATCGGCGAGGATACCCGCGCGGCTGGTGAAGCGATATCAAATGCGTCCAGAAGCAGCGGCAATTCGGGCTATTGATCAAAGCCCATAACCGCCGTGTTTTCTTGATTGCGGCTTTTTCTTCTTTTGTTTTTTGGTATAAGCGCCAAAGACGGACTTATATCCAGTGCCAGCGTTGTTACTGCCATAACTATAACGGTTACTATACAATGTATAGGTCGATGATGTTGTGGTCGTGCTTCTTTTTGGCGCCGGAGATTCTTTGGTCTGATACTCATTGCCAAACAGGGTGATTTCCGGTTTTTGTGTGAGTTTCCGGGTCTTTTCCGCAATCCGTCCCCAATAATCCTCTGTCCGCAGACCGGTGCCCGGTACAGGTGCCCGCCATGTGATGTTGCTGGCAAAACGCTGGTTTGTCTGCTTTTGATAGTCGTTCGGGGTTGCCTTTTCGGACTGCGTTCTGCGCAGATCTCTGAGGATTTTTTCTCCGCCCTGCCGATCTGATGTACCGGCGACACCATTGTAAACCAATGACAGGCGCGTTTTCTTTTTATTTTCCAAGGACTCGACCTGCACCGCATCCAGCATATCGGCATCAAAAATTATTGATTGGGCCCGGTCAAGATGACGGCTGTTTTTCAAGGGGGACAGCTTTTCTTCCAGCGTGGCTCTTTCCTTGCTTGTCAGGTCTTCCAGTAAATAAACCGTGCTGCCAACAAGAATATGAGGGTTGGTGGCTTCGCAATCATATTTTCGTATCTGATCCACCGCGATTTCAACTTCGCCCAGCTTGATGAATTCCTTGGAATCCAGAATTTTGTCTTTTAAGGAGGTTTGTTCTGTGGCTGTCAGGCAATCAAAAATCCGGTTTTGTTTTGACAGCAACAGGGCAAGATTCTGGTTGTCATTGTCCGGTACCGTTGCAATTTCGCAGATGCTTTCCGGTTGGACCGCCATGTTGCCTTCGGTAAGATACCCGGTTTTATTGAGCTGGTTTAAAAGTTTCCGGGCGTCATCCGGTGAACAGGTGATGGCCGGAATTTCATCGCGCAGATAAGATTCATCAAAGCGTTTCAGCTTTTCTCCCGCCGTATAGGTGGTCTCTCCATTCAAAATGACGAATTGTTCGTCTTCTTCGAAATAGGTAAAACTCTCGGCCGTATTGGTGTTGATGAAATGCTCACCGATATTGGCAAAATACCCGGTATCAGCCAGAATGTTTTTGATATCTTCTTTGGCCGTGCCTTCACATTTCAGGGTCAGGACGGTCGTGTCCTGACAGACGAGATTGACGACATCATCTTCAAAATAGAGAAAATCAAGCTTTTTCAGATTGATCACACTGTCGGCAAGGCGCAGCAATTCCGGATTGGTGGCTGTCAGTTTCTCCAATGCAGAATCGGCATCTTCGCCTTCGATCTGTAATTTGGCATTTAATGAATTGGGATAGAGCAGCAAAGTCGTATCTGCGCCACTGCCCGTGACCTCTGCATAGCTGATATTTTCGGGGTTGACCAGCTGGCCGCCAAGCTCGGTAAATCCGTAGCGCAGCAGGCTGTAAAAAATCTCGGACATTTCCGCGTCTTTATAAAGACCGGGCAGGGTATAGGCGTTATCTTCCAACTGGCAGGAAATCTTATAATCGCGGGCGACAACAAAGCTGACCTTTTCAGGTGCAAAGGCGGCGCCTTCGCGATATTCCAAAAGCGGCGTGTCAAGGCTCTGGCTGATCTCCTGATAACGTTCCTTTAGATCGGGTGTCGGTGCATTTTCGGCCATGTCATAGAGGAAATTGACTTTGGCAATCGGCGTTTTCAAGAATGACAGCACCTGACCCATTAAAATGAAGTCATCTTTCATCAGTATTCGGTCAATAAATCTTTCCGCCCCGCCATCTGTGGGCTGTAACAAGATTGCTTTGATGCTGTCTGATGTCTCTGGGCTGTTATCGGCATGGTGATCTATCCAGCTGTACAGGTCGGACAGAACGCTGCCCCATTTCGGATTATCGAGTGTTTTCCGATAGACGCTTTTAAGTGCATCCAGAGCTGTATAGTCGGTTTGATTGCCCATTTCAAAAGGCACACCTTTGCGCAGCAGATTCTGAAAGAAAGACGGGTCAGCTGCGCTGTCTTTATCCAGACAGGAAACATAAAGATTGAATTCAGGCATGATCTTTGACATCAGGGCATAGCCTTCAGGCTCCAGAAATTCATAACTGGTAAAGTAATGATCATCCGGGCTTTGCAAATCGGTGTTATTAGAGTCTGCAGCCTCAATGATAGAGGTAAGCTTGCCGACCGGCACCTGAAAGCCGGCAGGGTTGGCCTTTTCCAGCAAGGCGGCCAGAATTTCTTTTTTACTCTGTGTTTCAATACCGGATTCGGCAACACGGCGTAGCGCTGAGGTGTCTTCCAAAACCAGACCCAGCGGCGCGCCGGATTTTTTAATCGCCTTGATCGCGGTTCGCAATGCAGGTAGCCTGTCATCGTTATCCAGCTTTAAAACACCATCCAGCATGTTGTGCAGGAAGGTATTGGGCTGTCCATAGGCTGGCGATTCGACCCGCAGCAATTGGTTTAGGAAACCGAAAAATTGTGGCGTGGTTCCCATTTTTTCCTGCAGGGCCGAAACAAGCGTGTTTTTCCCGTCAAGAGGGTTCCAGTCTTTCAAGGTCCAGCTGCAGATCTCATCAAAACAGGTGCTGTCGATCAGGTCTTGCATATCCTGTTCGCTGTGGTCTTCAGGTTTGGACAGGAAGGTTTTTAAACGCACATATTGCTGGGCACCTTCTGTATTCTGTGCGGCAAAGGCTCTTAAGGTTTCATTGAAATCCTGTTGGGCAATATTGGCGACATATTCAGGATCTTCATGCTGTTCTTTTAAATAGTCGATATTCTGTGCCGCTTTTTTACCATCCGGCTGTTCGGTGGCCTCGTGCGCCCATTCGAAAAATCCGGTGATAACAGCCTTTTTATAAGGCCGCTTATACTGGATTTCCAACAAATCGGATTTTACCGATTTGATTTCCTCCATGGTCTCATCAATATCGATAGAGGCCAGACGTTTCCACCAGCTGGTTGTTTTGTCAGTTTCAGCTTTATGGGCCTCTTGCTCCGCGGCGATGTCCTGATCAATTTTCTCATCAATTTTGGTGAAGGCAGAGGCTGGAATGCCAAGCGGCACTTGCCGCATAATCTGTAAAGCATCCTTATAGCGTTCCAGATCTTTACCGTTTTCAGCAATATAATCATAAAAACGTGTGCCATCGGTGCGCGGAATATCAAGCGCGACGCCACCAAGCGGGCTCGCCTTGATCAGCGCTTCAATAAAGAGATTCATATCTTTATTCTCAAGCGCGGAATCAGCAGCCTCGTGCAGGGATGCATAGGTTTCAGCAATGTCCCGCCGGTTTTCAGTAATCCATTTTTGTGCCGATTGATGTTTGAGCTCAATCGCCTGGATTTTATGATGCAAAAAGGATTTTTTGTCTTTCAGCTCACGCAATTGCTCGGTGAGCGGGTTTTTCTCTGGTTTGTGATCTTCGGACATATCTGTATCTCTTTTTCATCAAACTGGTTTACGACGCCGGAACAGTGCGGTTATCGGACCGGGGTATAAAATTTTCATAAATCTAGCACAGCTCTTTTCATAACGCAACAGGAAACAAGTTATGGATGAAATAAATTTAACATCGCTTCGGCTGATAAAAAAAGTTTCACCACCAGCAGCGAATGGTCTATAACGGGCCATGATTAAAATCTGTTTATATCAGGATTATGTGCATAATAACAGTGTGCTGCAGCGCCGGTTGCAGGATTTTTTTGGCACGCATGCCGTTATAGACTGTGATGCCGATGATATTATCAATGGCGCGCTTGATAAAGCGGTCAGCCTGCTGGTGATGCCGGGTGGCGCGGATTTGTTTTACTGTGAAAAGCTGAACGGTGCCGGCAATCAGCGAATCAAACATTATGTCGAGAATGGCGGCGCGTATCTGGGGATTTGCGCCGGGGCCTATTATGCCTGCGCCGCGCTTGACTGGTTGCCAGAGATCGAGCGCGAAAGAATCAACGGCCCGCGTGAGCTGGCTTTTCATGCCGGCAGGGCAACGGGGCCAATCCGTGATTATATCTGTCAGCAGGATTATGATCATATCTGGGATGGCGTTGCCAGGCTGTCCTGGCAGGGGGAAGAGATTAAAACCCTGTACCGCGCCGGCCCGTTGTTTGAAGCGGGGCGGGGTGAAACCGTTCTTGCCGGTTATGCGGATTTAAAGGATACACCGCCGGCGATTATGCATTGTAGGGTCGGCAAGGGGCAGGCTGTATTATCGAGCCCCCATATCGAATTTCAGTCAGAAGACTATCGCAAAATTCTCTATCGGCACCGGAATGCCGACTATGAATACTGTCGTATGCTGGTCGATGAATTGGCTGCGGATGATGCCCGTCGTGATGCGTTGTGGCGCAATATTCTGGGTAGCCTGCTATGAGAAAAGCAATATATGTATACGGCGTACAGGGCGCGGATTTTCAGACCATAACAACAAGCCTGCGGCGGGCCTTACCACAGCATCATATCAAGATTGTTGACCGTGCGGCACTGTTATCGCCTGATTTTACGCCGGACCGGGTCGCGGCCTTTATCCTGCCGGGCGGATCCCGCGGTGAATATGACAGGCATATCGGTGATGACGGTTTTGCGGCCATTAAGCGCTTTGTCGCCGGTGGCGGTGTTTTTGCCGGTTTTTGCGCCGGGGCCTATTATGCCAGCCGGAAAATTGAATGGCGTATGGATTGCCCACAGGCCCGGCGGGAAAAGACCCCCGGTCTTGCGTTCTTTAACGGTATTGCCCGCGGTCCGGTGCGCCAATTGCTGGAAAAACCGGACGGCAAATGGGATTGGGGGAACAGCAGCGCCGTTGATGTTACCGTATCAGGGCAGGTTAAGCCTATGAAGGCCCTGTATTGGGGCGGGCCTG
>JBNJDW010000031.1:0-13621 GCA_051745265.1 Pseudomonadota bacterium | reverse complement strand
GCCTGCACCGCATCGCAATGGTAAATACCGTCATATTTATGCACGATCTCGGCAATCTTGGAAATGGGCTGAATGACGCCGGTTTCATTGTTAACCGCCATGACAGAGACCAACGCAGGGGCAGGGGCGTCCTTCAGGGCGGCTTCAAGTGCAGTGAGGTCTATGATGCCATCACAGGACACGGGAAGCACCTGACAGCTTTCAGGCGCTGTTTGCAGGACAGAGGGATGCTCAATCGCGGAGACAAAAACAGCATGATTGCGGAAATGGTGCATAACCATGTTATTGGATTCTGTGGCGCCGCTGGTGAAAATAATACTGTCCGGTTTGCAGTTTACAGCTTTGGCAAGTCTGTCACGGGCGGTTTCGACAGTCATTTTTGCATTGCGGCCAAAACGGTGAACGGCAGAGGGATTATTGGGCTGATCCATCACCGCCATCATCGTATCCCTGACCACAGTTTTCAAAGGTGATGTTGCGTTATAATCCAGATAAATATTCCGATTCGCTTTACGCATTCTTAACCCTTAATCCCTTATGATGCCTTAACTTTTCAGAGTGATCCACAGAATATGTTTGCATATTCATCCGTTTTTATGTATATTTACTGAGGTCGCAATGTCAAGTAACCTTTTATTAACCTTTTAGCTGGAGGCGTATTATATGCCAGATGTTATCTTTAACGGTCCTATTGGTCGCCTTGAGGGGCGCTACAAACAATCCAAACAACCTAATGCACCAGTAGCCCTTATATTGCATCCAGACCCTGAGAAGGGTGGCACGATGAACAATCGTATGACTTATACGCTTTATCAGATATTCCAGCAACGTGGCTTTTCAACATTACGCTTTAATTTCCGCGGCGTCGGCCGTTCACAAGGTGAACATGGCGGCGGCGAAGGCGAGCTGAGCGATGCAGCAGCAGCCCTTGACTGGCTGCAAAGCGTCAATCCGAACGCCTCCGGCGTTTACGTGTCCGGTTTCTCATTCGGGGCATGGATTGCCATGCAGCTTTTGATGCGTCGTCCTGAAATTGACAGCTATGTCGCTGTGGCGCCTCCTGCCAATCTTTATGATTTTAATTTCCTGGCTCCTTGTCCGAATGACGGTCTGATTATTCAGGGCGATGCCGATAAAACCGTTTCTGCGGACTCCGTACACCGGCTGGTCGAAAAACTGGTTGAGCAACGCGGTGTGCAGGGCGTTGATTTCCGCTCTGTCGAAGGCGCGGGCCATTTCTTCCAAAATGAACTCGATGCCGTTGTTAAGCATGTTAATGACTATTTGGACGTGTCCATGTCAGCGCAGGAAGCTGCCGCTTAACAGGTATAATTTTAGTTTAAAAAAAGACCCGGTAGCTTTTAGGAGCATACCGGGTTTTTTTGTTTTAAATCAGATTTTGATTATTCTGCTGCACTCTGCACATCACCGTTTTCAAGGTTGGCGAGGAATTTATCAGCCTCTAATGCGGCCATACAGCCCATACCGGCGGCGGTAACAGCCTGACGATAAATCTTGTCCTTTACATCACCCGCGGCGTAAACACCGGGCACCGAGGTTTCGGTCGAATCCGGCGTTGTCTTGATATAGCCTTCATCATCCATATCGACATGAGATTTAAAGACCTGCGTTGCCGGATCATGACCGATAGCCACAAAAATACCATCAACAGGCACTTCGGTGACTTGATCGTTTTTAAGGTTACGGATACGTGCTGCGGTGACCCCGGGCAGTTCCTGACCGCCGGGGGCGGTGCCGACAATATCATCAAGGACGCTATCCCAGATGACTTCTATCTTGTCATTTTTAAACAACCGGTCCTGCATAATCCGTTCAGCGCGCAGCGCATCACGGCGATGAACCAGTGTGACTTTTGAGGCAAAATGGGTCAGAAACAAGGCTTCTTCAACGGCGCTGTTGCCGCCGCCGATAACCATGACCGGTTTTTCACGATAGAAGAAACCATCACATGTCGCGCAGGCTGAAACGCCATAGCCCATGAATTTCTCTTCTGCCGGCAGGCCCAGCCAGCGTGCCTTTGCACCGGTGGCGATGACAACAGTATCGGCAAGATAAATATCGCCATTATTACCCACTACTTTTTTAGGCTGGGTTGAAAAATCGACATCAACAATCATGTCGTCAATCAACTCGGTGCCGACATGTTCTGCCTGGCCTTTCATCTGTTCCATCAACCAGGGGCCCTGAATAGGATCAGCAAAACCGGGGTAATTTTCAACATCCGTGGTGATCGTCAGCTGCCCGCCCGGCTGGAGCCCGGCCACCAGTATCGGTTTTAAATTGGCGCGCGCGGCATAAATGGCAGCAGTGTACCCGGCAGGGCCGGAGCCGATTATCAATAGCTTGGTATGTTTTGTTTCAGACATTTTCTTTCCTTACCCTTCAGCCTCTTTATGGGCCTTGTATCGTTTTTCAATTTCCTGACAGACGCTCAGCATATCATCACAAACAGGTGGCTGCCAGTCTTCTAATCTGTCACTGAGAGGTTTTGTATACCCTTTTTTTGCCAACCCGTCATGGAATTTCTCAATCCGTCGGCCCTGTCTTCCAATATGGGCGACATAGACGGGTTTACCAGTGCCCATAGCCTCGGTCGCCATGCTGACACTGTCATTGGTGACAATAATCTTATCGGCCATATGCAGATAATCAAAATACGGATTATGCCCATGACCATCCCAGAAGTGATGCGGCAGATCGGCAACAGCTTGACGGAGGAGTCCGGTCTGTGCCTCTCCGGTCCGCCGGGAGGCCGTGATCATCAGGCTGCCGCCACTGTTTTTGGTAAGCGTCTTTAAGACCTGTCCCAAATGCTGCGCGGTTTCCATCGTGAATTCTGCTTTGCGTGTTGATCCGCCGATCAGAACGGCTATACGCGGTTCAGGGAGCTGTTTCAATTCATCGACATAATGCCCGGCATGCTGTTTTAGAAACTCCGGAGAGACATTATGCAGCGCGCCTGTGGTCTTGATGACGTTATCACCGGTGACATCATCATGCTCTGGCGCGATGACCAGATCAAAGTGCCGCGGCGAAATGCGTGGATCCAGCACCTGGATGGTAAAAACCTTACCTTTAGAGGCTTTTTTGATCTGTAAAGCGGCCAGAATACTTTTCCGGCCACTGGCAATGACAATATCCGGAAAGGGCGGTGAAAATAAGGTTGCAGAATTCCGGTAGGCATGTCCAGAACCCCATAAAACAGGCGGTGCAATTTTTGTCCAGGGAAAACGCAGGTCGACATAGGCTGTTTCCGGTTTAATATCAAGGGCATGGGCAAGGGCGATGCATTGGTTTTCTGTGCCCTTCAATCCTTCTTCAACGAATATACGACAGGTTGTATTTTCAGGTAATTTCACTTTGGGCATAAAAAACTATTCTTTGCTGTTGATATCTTACCAATATAATATTAGTACATACTCTACATAAATTTTGAAATGATTCTGTTGCAAAATCACCTAAAGGTCAAAATGTCCTATGGCAAAAGTTAAACTCGATAAAATTGATCGTATAATTCTCAATAAATTACTTGAAAATGGTCGGATGACCAATGTTGAACTGGCGGAACGTGCCGGTATATCAGCACCGCCATGTCTTCGGCGGGTCCGGGCCTTGGAGGAAAACGGTATTATTCAGGGATATCATGCCCGTCTTAACCCGGTTATTCTGGGCTATCACGTCACGGTTTTTGCCCATGTCGGGCTGGAAAACCAGCATGATGATCTGATCCGCCAGTTCGAAGATATTGTTCAGACCTGGGATATGGTCCGTGAATGTCATTTGATATCCGGTGATTCCGATTTTATTTTAAAAATTGTTGCCCGGGATTGGGATCATTACCAGAAATTCCTGACCACAAAGCTGACCGCGGCGCCAAATGTCAAACATGTTAAATCTTCCATGGGCGTCAAGGTCGTCAAGCACAAGCCCGGCGTCCCGATCGAAGAATAAGCTTTATATCTAGGGATTACGGCTTCAGGACATCATTCAGATGTTCGCGTATGGCCCGTTCCACCGTATCAACCGTCAGGCTTTCCATCAGGCTGTGGCCAAGCTTTTTTGGATCATAGCCTTTGAAATTGGTCAGTTCATCACAGCTTTCCGGTGTTGAGACGTAACGGTTTTGTTTTCCCCATGGACGGTAGGTTTCGGCGCAGCTTGGGCCAAACACCCCCATGACGGGCACATTGCTGGCCACCGCGCAATGCATTAAGGCTGTTTCATTACCAAGATAATAGTCGCACAGGCTGATACAGCTTGCTGCCTGCATCGGGGATGTCTTACCGACAAGATCAATACGTTGTTTGCCGGGCAGGGCGTCTAACATACTATGTCCGGCATCTTCCTGACCGGGATCGGCCAACACGGCTATCCTCCAGTTTTCGAAAGGTTGCTCCGGGGCCATCAGGCGGGTCAGCAGCTCAATATAGTTTTCAAGAGGCCAGGTCTTGCCAATCCAGTCGGCGGCGGGATCAATGGCCAGAATTTTGTCTTTGCGTGAACCTAAAAAAGCCCGGGCGTATTTTAAATCCTCATCACTGAAATAAAGTTTCGGGGCGGGGGGCTTGGCTGTATTCAGTTTCAGAACATCGGCAAATTGCTGGATTTTATGCAGGCCCTTCGGCGGGGCATTCCAGATATATTTTTTGCGGGACAGGATCAGCTTCGAGACAGGAGCCTTGCAAAGATCAACAACAATATCCCAATAGGTATGCATGGCCCATTGCCAAAGACGACGCCAATGTCCGCCAAGCGGCTCTTTTTCAAGCACAAAAACATGGGCCACACGCGGAAAAGAACGAAAGAAATCTTTTTCCGGCGGGCGGCAGGCCACTGTAATTTCTGAAGCAGGGTAGGTTTTGGCCAGATAATCAAGAACGCCGGTTGATAAAACGGCATCTTCCATATGGCTGCTGGTAATAAAAAGTATTTTCTTCATCACGCCATAATAACGCCTCCGTCAGAAAACAAAAAGAGGATACAGATAAGAATCCTCTGTTTTCTTGTATGAATCTATTATGGCTTAATCTTATTTAAAGGCAGCGTTGCGGTATCGTTCCGGACGTTTTTTGAAATCTTCAAAAGTAAAGTCCACGTCACGACCGAGCTTGGCAAATTTGCAGGCCACTTTTTTAAATGCTTTTTGCAGATAGTATTCTTCCTTGGCCTTCTGCTTTGCAGCCGGATTTTGGGCCATTTCTGCTTTATGTTGCTTTTCAGCAATGGCCATGACCTGTTTTTCAACCTGACGCCAGGTTCCCTTGGCAGGGTTGCTGCATAAGGTGATGGATTCCCCCGTTTGCTGATGCGCCCAGATCTGGTGGCTGCCTTTGCCCGTGCGCGCAAAACGGAAACCATTATCATGGAGAAATTTATGACGCTTTTTTTCGTCGACCGGACAGGCTGATTTACCCATTTTGCGTCTCCTTGATATCGAATTCAAAAATCACATCATCTGTACCGGGCAGGGTCGGATCACTGTCCAGCAAATCATTGGCCAGCTGTGGCGCCAAGGTTATGGCTTCATCCGCTGTATCGGTCTGGACAATCAGGCCGGGCATATCATCACAGGTCGACAGATAAATACCATCATCGTCCTGATACTGCACTGTGATTACAAATGTTTTTTTTTCCTGCGTCATCACAAAATATTACATAATTATTACGTTTTGGTCAAGCTTTTCGACCTAAAAGGCCATTAAAACGGTCTTAAACGCAATAATATTACGCGTATTATGTGGAAACTGCGGCAAAGATAAACATCAGAAGAATCGCAATGCCTTGCAATACGATGCGCCATTGCATCAATTTGTTGCTTTTGGTGCGATGGGTCTCACCTTCCTTGGACAGATTGAGAAATCCAACCAGCATCGAAATCATAACGGCCAGCATCGCAACGATAATAGCGATAAAAAGAAAGGTTTTCATGGCGGCATCCTTGTGGTTTATTGACGGAATAATAAGCATAGACACTCAGCAGGTAAAAGCAAATGACAGAATTACAGGATTACAGTTTCAAAGCCGCGCAAACGACAAAAGTAAAAAAAATCGTTATTTTTCTTCATGGTTACGGCGCGGATGGTAAGGATCTGATATCCATCGCGCCGCTCTGGGCGGATTATTTACCAGATACAGTATTTTACGCACCAAACGCCCCGCAACCTTGCGAAATGGCGCCTTCGGGCTTTCAATGGTTTGGGCTTGCCGAACGTTCCGAAGCCTCAATGAATGCGGGGGCAAAGGCTGTACGGCCTTTATTGGCAGAATATTTACGCCATAAATGCCAAAGTCATGGCTTAACCCTGAAGGATGTTGCCCTTGTCGGTTTTTCACAAGGCACGATGGTATCGCTTGATACTGTGCCGCGTATGGAGGAAGGCTGCGCGGGGATACTTGGTTTTTCCGGGCGATTGTTGAATGCGCAATCCCTTGAAAATGAAGTGAAATCCAAATTTCCGATCTGTCTGATCCATGGCACTGCCGATGATATTGTGCCCTTTGACAGTCTGGCTGCCGCCAAAACAGGTCTGGCGCAAGCCGGTTTCGATGTTGAAAGCCATCAGCGTCCCGGTCTTGGCCATGGCATTGATGAGCCCGGGCTTAAAACCGGCCTTGCTTTTCTTAAAAAGATACTGGATTAAGAGATATTCTAAAACGCGTTGTAAGGCTTATAAAGCCTTGAATAACAAGCTCCGCGCGTGGCATTTTTGCGCCCATACTCCTCTATTTTGTGGCCATGTTCCTTTTTTGTGCTATAATAGATACAAGGAATTTAATTGTTTAGAGCATTGGAGGGGTTCATGCATGTTCACCCGGACCAGTGTCCAACATTGGTTCTAAACGCGGATTTCAGGCCGCTCAGTTACTATCCGTTATCGCTTTGGTCCTGGCAGGACGCCATCAAGGCTGTGTTTATGGATCGGGTTGCTATTGTCTCAGAGTATGAACATGAAGTTCACTCCCCCAGCACAACCATGAAAATTCCCAGTGTTATCGCGCTTAAGGATTATATCTCACCTCCCAACCAACCGGCCTTCACTCGTTTTAACGTCTTTCTTCGTGATATGTGGCAATGCCAGTATTGCGGTACTAAATTCAAAACCCAGGATTTGACGTTTGATCACGTATTACCACGGGCCCGGGGCGGGGGTACCAACTGGGAAAATATCGTAACCGCCTGTCAGAAATGCAATCTTCGTAAAGGTTCGATGCTACCGCGTGAATGCCATATGCATCCTTTAAGGGCGCCACGGCAGCCAACAATCTATGAATTACAGTATAAAGGCCGGTCCTTCCCACCAAACTTCCTGCATAAAAGCTGGAGCGATTACCTGTACTGGGATTCTGAGCTGGTTCCGGATTAATATCTAATCTCTTCGTCTGAGAATTGTCTATTGCGTCTGGACTCCTTACAGGTCAACACGTAGCATATTAAATGCGTTCGCAGTTTCAATTCACTCCAAAAAATATCAAAGAATAATAAATGGCTGAATTAATTACTATTATCGGGTTTGGGTCTTTGTTGTCAGAGGAATCGGCACGGCGGACCTGTCCCAGCCTGTCTAATTTTCGGCTGGGCAAAGTCTATGGCTATGGCCGGGTGTTTAACAAGGTGGACCCAAATTCTGAGAACCTGAACAGCGAAAATATTGCCAATTGGGCTTTGATTGATAAAGCCGACAATATAACGCTGGTGACGCTTTTTGAAATAGATCACGAAGATTATCCGGCCTTTGCCCGCCGCGAAGTGGATTATGATCTGCGCTGCGTGAAATATACGGAGCTGGAAACAGAAATCAAAGGCGAGGGCATAGCCTGCTGCGCTTTTGACGATGATGCGGAATTTCATGCCTATCTGAAAGACCATCCCATTCAAAAAGAACGTTACGAGGCGCGGCAGACGGGGCCGTATAAAGGTCCGGTCTGGCGTAGTGATATTCTGCCGCGGCCAAAATATCTGGCTTTTTGTCTGGAGGCTGCCCGTCAATTGGGCAAGCATTATGTTGAAAACATCCTTAATCACGCATATCTGGCCGATCAGACCACGACCCTGGGGGAGTATCTGTCACAGAACGCAGGCAAACTGAATTATATTAGTGAAATGAATTGGTTGGAAAACTTTGTTAAAGTAAGGTATTTAAAGAAAAGAGAGACCTAACGCTTTGACGCAGGCTTGGTCGGGGCCGGTTTTGGATTGGATCCGGGAATATGGGCGATGTGATGCAGGCCGTCTTCATTCAGGCGATGCGTTGCGAAATATTTACCATTCTCGCCGCCTTCGGTGTAAGCCCATGAGGCGCGGTAAGGCTGATCCGATATATATCCGGTGCTGTCAATCAGCAAGGGATCATGCGGATGTGCGGAATCAACCCACATAACGACCATATGAAAAGGATGATCGTCTGATAAGGGCCGCATGACGCTTAAAAAAGTTTCGTTTTTTGGAATGCCGATATCTGTCATGAGTTGACGGGTTAGCATGGCCAGCCCCTCGCAGTCATCACCGTTTTCCAGTATAACTTCGCGTAATGTTTCCCAGTCATCATCATGGCCGTAAATATCAGGGCGTATGATTAAGTCATTTTCCGGACTGTCCGCTTTGTAATAGTTACGGCTGAGATCTGCGGAATAGGCCGCAATAATGTTTAAAAGTTCTGTGCGCTCCATACCCTCATCAGCAAGCCGGGTTACAAAACGACGGACCATATTAAAATCCGCGCCAATATTCTGACCGTTTAATACCGGATAATCTGCAGACGTTTCAGATAAGGGTTCTGGTTCAGGCAAAGGGGGTTCTTTTCTCTCCCGTTTTTGCCAGTCTGCAAATTTCAGAGCTGTGCCGCCATCGTCAGGTGAGAGGGTCGATGGCTTATATACAAAAGAAAGCGTGCCCGGACGCGCCTGACCAGGTGAAGATTGTTCCTGACCAGCAAGAACGGAATCCACAAAGTCGTTGTTTTCAGGCTCCTGACCTAAGGCGCTGTTAGCAGCGGCGCTCATAAAAACAGCGGCCAGGCCAGAGCGTAATATTTCATTATAATTTTTCATCGGCGCCCTTATCTGGCCAACACGGTATTATCTTGTTGGTGTCGTATTTTTTACATTAACGACTTCATGTTTTGACCCGGTATAGCGTACTTCTGACACGGTGCTAAAGCTGTCTTCATTAAAGCGAAAAAAGGGCATAATATCATGCGCCGGCCAATCAATGGCGGACAGCCTGTAGGGCTGATTTGAAATATAGCCCGTACTGTCAATGGCGATCGGGTCATGCGGATGGTCAGGATCATTCCACATAATCACCCCGTGATCCGGCGCGTCTTCCGCAGTCGTCAAATAAGCCAGAAAAAAGATTTCTGACTTTGGGATGCCGGCATCGATCATCAGTTGTCGGCTTAACATCGCAAGACCATCACAGTCATCACCGTTTTCCAGTATAACTTCGCTTAAGGTTTCCCAGTCTTCATTCGGCCCATAAATATCGGGTCGCAGGATTTTATCGTTTTCGGCATTATCGTTTTTATAATAATAACGGCTGAAATCTTCCGCATAGGCGGCAATAACCTTTAATATTGTATGGCGATCTGTATCTTGTTCGACCAGATGGGCAACAAAAGAGCGCACAGCATCGAAATCATCGCCAATATCATCACCCTGTAATGTCGGGTAATGTGAATAGCGGTCTTTTATTTCAGCCTTGGGCAGCGGCGCTTCTTCGGCCAGCCGTTCGCGCCAGTTTTCGACTTGAGCATATAAATTATGGCCTTCGGGAAGGAGTTGGGCGGCATCATTAAAAATAAAAGCCAGTCCTGCGGGCTTCATCTGATCCGTTTCCTGAGCCACAAGCGATTCCAAAACGGGATTGCTGTCTTCCGTTTCTGCCTTAGCGCCGCCATTTGCAGCCATGCTTATAAAAACAGCAGCAACACTGCTGCGTAAAATTTTGCCTGATCTGTGCATTGCTGCCTCCTTTTGACATAATATTACTGTCATCAGGGCAATAAGTCAAGTTCCAGCTGTAAGGGCAAAGCTGAAAAGCGGGAAGGCTTAAAACCGTTTCGCTGTGGCAATGGCCAGTTTGGAGCCTGCTTTGATCACATCGGTCAGAATGCTGTAGCCGCGGGTCAATTCAGCCTCGTTATCAAGGCCGATATCATGGTGTTCTTCTTCTTCGGCCTTAAATCTGGCGATATTATCACGCAGGTCTTTTTCATGTTTCTGTGTTTCCAACTGATCAAGCTGTTCCTGATAATGTTCGGAAATGACGCTTTCAACCGCAACGGTGCAGGCCATGGCGGCTCTGCGTCCCATTTTTGCAGTGGCATAGCCAAGGGCATATCCCGCCACATGCCAGAGTGGTTGAAAAGCTGTTGGCCTGATATGGCGGCTGGCAATCTGATTTTCGAAATAGGCCAGATGGACATCTTCCTGCTCGGCCATATGTTCCAGAAGGGCGCGGGTTTCAGGGTCCTTGCCCAGTACGGCAAGCTGGCCCTGATAGATGCGGCGGGCGCCGTATTCACCGGCGTGGTTCACCCGGATCATCGGGGCAATATCAAGATGAGTATGGCCGGGATCGCCGGGCAGGCTGCGTCGTTTAGTCATGATAAACCCCCGTTTTTATCGCCATAAAGGTAAAGACCGCCATCAGGAAGGATAATATGGCATTATAACCGGCCATGGAAATGCCAAACATTGACCAGGCGATTTCATTGCATTTGGTCACCGGCGCGTTCAGGACCTCTAAACGCAATTCTTCCAGTGTCATGATGGCATCATTTATATTTGAGCCGCATTTCTCAAGCCCGGCCCACCAGGCCTGTTCAACACCGACATGGAAGATGGCAATGCTCATACCGATCAGAAAGGTTATCCCGGCCAGCGCCATGAAGAATTTGGAGACTTTTTTATCCTGTTTTGCCGCGCCATAGGCAATCAGGCCGAAAGCAATGATAAAGACATAGGGAATACGCTGATAAATACACAGCTCGCACGGTTTCAGGCCAAAAATATACTGACTGATCAAAACGACAGTCAGGGTGACAAAGCTGACAAAAACGATCACTGCTGCCGCTTTTTGAATATCCTTTAAAAATGGATAGAGCATCTGAACTCCCTATAATAAAAGCTTTACCGCTGCAAAACCGCCCAAGAGCAATATAAAACCAAAAGTCACGATATAAGGCAGGAATCTTTCGGTAAAGATTAAAATAGGCGCACCATAGCGCCAAAGCAATCCTGCGACCAGAAAGAACCGTAAACTCCGCGCAATGACAGAGAATACAATAAAAGACGCCAGATTTAAATGGGTTACACCGCTGGCGATGGTGATGACCTTATAAGGAAAGGGGGTAATCCCGGCCCCCAGAACAATCCAGGCGCCCCATTTATTATACATAAGCTTAAAGCTCTCAAACGTATCTGTCTTACCGTAAAAATTCAGGATGGGTTCTGCGAGCGCTTCGTAAAAGAAATACCCGATACCGTAACCGGCAATACCGCCCAGCACGGAAAAGATCGTACAGATAAACGCATAATGAAAAGCGCGTTCCCGGCGGGCAAGGCACATGGGCACCAAAAGCGCATCTGGCGGAATCGGAAAAATCGAGCTTTCAAGAAACGAAAGCCCGGCAAGCACCGATGTCGCATGCTTCCGGCCGGCAATGTCCAGCGTCCAGTAATAAAGTTTTCTCAACATCACAGAGGTTTAGCACAAGTCGCAGATTAAAAAAAGACTGCTTGATCATCTGGATGTAAAAAGGCGCATACGCCCCCTTGCGGAATCAAGGCGTAGGGTTTATAAAGTCATATTCCGTGCCCCTGTGGCGGAACTGGTAGACGCGCCGGATTCAAAATCCGGTTCTTTCGGGAGTGCGAGTTCGAGTCTCGCTGGGGGCACCATTTTTCTTCCTCATGTATTGGCTGTTCAGAGGTGCTTCTTTTTGAGAAAAGAGGCAGTTTTTTTATAAATTCAAAAAGCTTCAAAACCGGATTTAATTCTGTGAAGATAGAATAATGAAAAAGTTTTTAAAAACGAAATGGGGTAAACTGGCCTTGGTTTTTATAGGGCTTGTTATCTTATTGGCAATATCATTTATTTACTATGCAACGCATTATACATGTGTTGGCTCTCGAGGATGTTATTGGCTATAAAATGCACAGGAAAGATATATGACGCGTTTGTCGTCGATTTATGAAGATATTATTTATAATTGCTTATGATTAGGATCGATGATGAAGCAGTTTCTACTTACATCCTATATAATCCTCTTAACTCTGGCCGTTGCTTGCTTTGTTTGGAAGGAGATTCAGCCCCCAAGCCAGAAAGAGCCTGAACGTCCGGCATTTGAAGAAATTCATTATTTATATAATGTCGGTGTAATATTGCTTGATATTGAACTTATAGAGGATTGCGAACAGTCTTTTATTGATAGAGAACTTTTAGAGAAAAGGCTTTTTGCAACCACAAAAGAAGTCGTTCCCCAAAGCTTTAAAGATTATGTGCACATAGATGATGAAAACATAAGTTTCAAACAAGACAGCTCAACCTTATCTATAAAAGTTAAGTTTTATTGCTCAAAACAGGCTGTGGATCAAAAAAAACAGACCACGGTAAATATGCTTGTTTCCTATATCAGACCCTTAAACGAAGGCCAAGTGGAGTATGGACAAACGATCCTTTTAAGGCCAAACCCTTATAATAGAAGAAATATTGAGCCTGGCGTTTATAGTTTGGGGAAGAAAAACTTTTATCAAAATGTTTCTCAAATGTATAAACAAACCGTTTTACCGAAGTTACGTTGGCTTGAACGAACGGACCAGACGGGCAAAAGACTTTATCTGGAAAAACATAAAAATACAGCAAATCATAAATCGTGGGGAGATTAAAACTGCACCGGTTTCCCTGTATGTGAATTATAACGTTTGTAATGGTTAATAGTCAGGGGCGTCAATATGTCGCGTTATTTGAAGAAAAAAGTTGATAAAAGAGCAGTCGTTATATTTTTATCTGTATCCTTAGTATTGGTCAGCCTTCTGGCATATACTGATGTTATAAAAACGCCGACGATCCCAAAGGATATTGCCGATAAGAAATATTGTGGCAATCGCTATGAAACGACCTATCAACTGGAAAATGAGGAGCGCACAACATTTATTATTCCGGATGCCTATATAGGTAGCCGGAATATGCGCTCTTATATAAGAAGCGATAGAGAAGCGGGCCTTTATGAATTTATCTACATTTTGTTCCGTAAAGATAACCTACTGCCTGTATGTACTACCGACAGTAGAGAAAGGGCTCGCATTGAATTATATCATCTAAATATTAAGCCCTATAAAAAAGAGAGATTCCACCTAGCGCTTAAGAGTAGTTTGCGTGTCCATCCGAATGATATGGGAGAAGAAATGGGGCATTTTCGCGTTTATACCAATGACTACCGAAAAGATCGCCCCTGGGAGAGAAGAGATATACTAGTGCCTCTAGATAATGTCTATAAAGATAAACTTTATATAGAATGCGTTTACGGTTTACCTAGTGGTGGAGGGAAAGAGCGTGTGGGTTGCAGTGTTAACGCTATTACAGATAAAAACTACTACA
>JBNJDW010000030.1:0-13712 GCA_051745265.1 Pseudomonadota bacterium | reverse complement strand
CATCGGTGTTCTCCTAAATGTCTATTCGCGCGTTTGTACCCTGTTTCCCGGCGGGTTTCAAGAGCAAACTTGCTAAAAAGACCGTATTTTTTATAAATCGGAAAATATCCTGTCATATCTGTTTGACTTAAGGGGCAAAAAGATCATTCTAGGGGGCATGAAAACACATGATTCCGATCGTTTTGAAAGTCTGTCCCATCTTTTGGGATTTTTGTGGCCCTTTATCCGCAATTACCGTGCGCAGGTTCTGGGCGCGATTGCGGCGCTGTTTCTGGCTGCGGGTGCGGTTTTAACGATTGGCTGGGGCTTGCGCCATCTGGTTGATCAGGGGCTGAAAAGCGGTAGCCCCGGTGTGCTTAATCAGGCTTTATTAATGATGATTGCCATTGTGTCAACTCTGGCGCTGGCCAGCGCGGCGCGGTATTTTATGGTCTCTTGGCTGGGGGAGCGGGTGATCGCTGACCTGCGTAAGAAACTCTATGCCCATATCGTCGCCCTCGACCCGCCGTTTTTTGACCGTTATAAAACCGGTAATGTACTGGCGCGGATGACCGCAGATACGACCATTGTTCAGCAGGTTGTCAGCCAATCATTATCCATTGCCCTGCGTAACAGTCTGATGGCCGCCGGTAGTCTGATCATGCTCTGTTATACCAGCCCGAAACTGACCGCCTATGTTATAGGTTTATTGCCGCTGGTGATATTACCTTTGATACTGGTCGGGCGTCGTGTGCGGGTTCGCTCCCGCGAAGCGCAGGAGCATGTCGGTGTTTTCGGTGATTATGTTGATGAAACGCTGCATGGGGTGCAGGAAATTCAGGCCTATGGTCAGGAGCAAACAACGGCGCAGCATTTTGCCGGTCTGACCGAAGATGTCTTTCAGGCCAGTTGCCGGTATATCCGTTTGCGGGCGGTGATTACCGCGATTGCCATTTTTGTCATTTTTGCCGGGATCTCGACGGTCCTCTGGCTTGGGGGCCATGATATGCTGGATGGGGAGATGACGGCAGGGACGTTATCGGCGTTTATATTCTATGCCGTTGTTTTGGCAAGCTCGGTCGGGGCACTCAGCGAAGTTTACGGGGCGCTTAATCATGCCGCCGGTGCCGCAGACCGGCTGACCGAGGTTCTGAAAGCCGCGCCAGAGATATTAACCGCAAAACCGGTGCAAAGCCTGCCGACCGCATTGGAAGGCCGCGTTTCTTTTGAGGATGTCCAGTTTGCCTATCCGGCGCATCCGGACCGTACGGTTTTGCATGATGTCAGCTTTGATGTGCCCGCGGGCAAGGCGATTGCTGTTATTGGTGCCAGCGGGGCCGGGAAATCAACCTTGTTCCAACTGGTGCAGCGTTTTTATGATCCGGCCAGCGGGCGGGTGCTGATTGACGGCATGGATTTAAAACATATTGCGCCTGCCGAAATCCGTGAACATATCGCCGTTGTCCCGCAGGAGCCGGTGATCTTTTCATCCTCGGTCTTTGACAATATCCGCTTTGGCAAACCCGGCGTGTCACGGGCAGAGGTCAAGGTCGCTGCCGTTGCCGCCAATGCCGATGGTTTTATTCAAAGCCTGCCCAAAGGCTATGATACTTTACTGGGCGAACGCGGCAGCCGTTTGTCGACAGGGCAAAAACAACGCATTGCTATTGCCAGAGCGGTCCTGCGAGATCCTGAAATCCTGCTGCTCGATGAGGCCACTTCGGCCCTTGATTCCGAAAGTGAAAGTAAAGTGCAGGAGGCTTTGGCCCGCCTGATGAAGAACCGGACCACCCTGATCATCGCCCACCGCCTGTCGACCATTCAGGACACGGACGAGATCATTGTCCTTGACCAAGGCCGCGTTGTTGAACAAGGCACCCATTACGATCTTAACCGTAAAAAGGGTCTGTACTACCGCTATGTTCAAATGCAGATTGCGGCTTAACCGCGGCTGGCTTCAATAAAGGCTTCAATAATCCGGCGGTGGCCGGGCTCGCCTTGATCGTCTTTGACAAAAAATTCAGGATGCCATTGAACGCCAAGGGCAAAGGGGTAGGCGGGTAATTCAATCGCCTGAATGATCTGATCGGAAGAAATAGCGCTGACCTTGACCTGATCGGGGACGATGACCACGGCTTCCCTATGCGCGGAATTGACTTTCATCTGGTCGTTACCGGTGATACGGGATAGTAAAGTGCCCGGGGTAATATCAATATCAAAGGCAAATTCATCCGCCGGGCAGCCGTTTTTATGGTTGATATCGGTGTCATAGAATTGATGCAGGTCACCGGTCATTTTGGCATCAAAGGCGGCGGCCATAACCTGCATACCGCCGCAGATACCCAGAAACGGTTTTCCGGCTTTAAGTGCGGCGCGGATCAGTTTTATTTCATAATCAGCGCGGGGGGAATCATCATAGGTGGTCTGTTCGCCTTCCAGATACCATGATTTTGGCGAGGCATAATTACCGCCGGGGCAGAACAAGCCATCAATTTTGTTGATGTAATCCTTCATCTGGGCGTCATCATAGGGAAGGCCGATAGGCAGGCCGCCACAGACGGCGATGGCATCAAAATAGAGCTGACGCAGCGCGTAATGCGGCCGGGAGGAAAATGTCCCTTCCTCCTGCCAGTCCAGCAGAACGCCAATAACAGGTTTATCACGCATTGTTAAAATCTCTCCAGCAGCTTATCGAAATACTCATCACTAAGAGGGTCCTTTTCGAATCCGTCGGATTTTTCAAGGATACGGTCGCGGATTTCACGGATACGGCGGCGTTTTTCTTCCTCGGGAATATCGACATCATCCGTGGCTGTATTGCGGCTATTGCCCGGACGACGGCCCAGCGGGTCGGTATCACCTTCACCCGTTGGGCGGCGGCCCATTGAGGGCATGCCGAGTGAAATAATCCGGCCAATGCCTGATGCCATTTGCTTCATGGCTTGCTCCTGACCGTTTTTAAGTTCCCGCAAAGCCCGTTCCTGTTCAGGAACAGAGCTACCAGGCGCGTTATTAACCAATGCATCGCGGGCGTTTTTCATCGCTTGATCGGCGCGGTTTATAAAGTCAGCCTTTTTGCCGGTGGTTTCTTCCAGTTCCTTGTGGATATCGCGCAGCTCTTCGCGGATGCTTTGCTGGGTATCGGCGAGGGGACCTGTTTCAACCGGTTCAGAAGGCGTTTCAGCAGGGGGCATTTCATCAGGGTCTGTAAATGACGGGGCAGGGGGCATATAGCTTTGTTCGTCGTCAAAAATACTGTTGGTATCGGGCGGCAGCGTTTCACCGTAGTCCTGTGTTTCCTGATCTGCTTCCGGCGTAATGGTCCGGGTCTGGTCAAGCAGTTCTTCCTGATCGCGGATGATATCTTTTATTTTGGCGAGGGATTCCAGGGTTTTGCGCATGCCTTCGGTCATCGGTTTGGCTTCGGTGTTCTTCATCTGCTCGACCATACGCTCCATTTCACGCAAGGCTTCGGCGACTTCTTCGCGGGACCCGTTTTGCAGGGCGTCCATCAGCTCATCCATGAAACTGCCGGTATCCATCTGATCTTCAACCTGATCTTTCAGTTCCTCGGGAAGGCTCATATCCTCGCCGTTTTCCTGCATTTGGGCGGAAAGCTCGCTCATCAGGCTTTGGAAATATTCGGCCATGGCCTGTTCCAGTTGCTCTTGCAACTCTGAAAATTCTTCCTCGGACAGGTTTGGATTTTCAAGAGCCTGAGCCATTTCGTTTAGGGCATTTTGCAGGTCTTCGGCCGCAACGCGGGTTGAGCCGCCTTCAATCCGCAAGGCGAGTTGCCACAGCAGATCACGAAGCCCGGCAAGCGATTTAGCATCAACATGCTCGATAAACTGTAAACGGTGCATTGCGCTGGAAAGCCCCAGAAAAACAGTGGTGTCGTGTTTAAAGCTTTCGGGATGGTTTAGAATGCGATTGATCATATTGGCAAACAAACGGGCGCTGTCGACATCGGCTGACCATAAAAGCTCCTGACGTATGTTTGCCAGTTTGCGGGCCACCGGATGACTGAATTCAAGGCTGGGCAGGACCAGACTGACGGGGTCTGTTGTGGTGGTCTGCCCTTTGCTGTCGGTCGCGACCAGTGAAATTTCGACAGGCAATCCGGCCAGAGCATGATCCGTCAGGTCAAGACGCGCTGTCTGGTCAATGAATTTATTACCGCCCAGCCGGTTGGTCTTGGTCCAGGGATCGGGATTGCCAAGACGCCGGGCGATCATCCGATCCGGCCTGATTTGAATTTCGACTGTATCCAACCCGTAATCATCGCGGGCCGCATAACGAAGCGATATCCGGTTGTCTTCCGTCAGTGTGGGTCCATCGGCGATCGAGACAATCGGCGCGGTATCCTGATCAACCCGGATCGAAAGCTTCATGCGGGTGCGGGGGCCGGATTTAATTTTAAGCGTTTCATCATTATCAGCAATCGGATATTCAACGGTATAACCGCCGCTCTCCCCGTCCGTAAAAGAAAGCTTTGCATTTGTTGAAACCAGCATCGGCGTAAACCAGGCCCGTCCCAGCCGCGCGGTCAGGATGGAGTCTTCGGGAACAATAATGTTTTCAGGGGCTGACTTGTCAAAATAAAGCGGGGCCAGACCGGTATGTTCAGGTGGTGTGATCCAGATTTCATTGATTTCGGCGCGGGCGGTCATAAAAGCAGGCGGCTCTGGAATAAAGGCCTGCGCCAGTTTTGTGCCGTGACCGCTGCCCTGATAAAACCAGCCAAGAATGACAAGCAAAAGCACGATATAACGTAGATGATAACGGTCTTTCTGCCCCAGTTTTGGCGCGGGCAGGGCCGGATGAAGCTTTCCTTTAAGCCGCCGGGCATAAAGCTGTCCGCTTTCCCAGAGTGTTTGCTGTGCATCTGTCAGGTGGCCTGCGGGGTGATCTTTTAAAGCCGTATAGGGGTTAACCGGCAGATGATTGGCCTGATATAAACGGTTTTCAATTTCCAGTCTGCCGGGCAGGGTAAAGTGTCTGATCCCAAGCCAGACGCCTATGGCAAAGGCCAGAACGGTGAGGATTTGAAAGCTCGCGCCGGGCAGGATATCGTGCAATCCAAACAAAGCCAGCGCGATCAGGGTCAGCATCAGGCACAGCAAGACCCAGAACGCCCGTAAAAGGTGATCTATAAACACCGATACGGCGCTGAAGCCAAAGACAATTTTGTGTTTCAGGTCTTTCATGCGTGCTCGTTTATATCCCCGACAGCCATTCCGGTATGGTTTCACCTGCAATCAGCGCATTATAATCTTTGCGCGGGCTGATTACATCTATATGGGTCTGACCGGCGATGATTTCCAACGGATGAGGCCGGGTATTGTAATTCGATGCCATGCTCATACCATAAGCGCCGCTGACCATAATGGCAACAATCTCGCCGGGCTGCGGCAGCGGGCCTGTCAGATCACGATCAAAGACATCGGAGGATTCACAGATCGGACCGACGATATCGTAAATACCCTCTGTTTTGTTTGCGGCAGAATCGCGGATACAGGGCAGAACCGGATGTTTTGATCCGTAAAGGGCCGGGCGCATCATTTCGCTCATCCCGGTATCAAGAATAACAAAGTTCCGGCCTGACGGGCTGGTTTTGACATACTGGACCCGGGCAAGCAATACACCGGCATCACCGGTAAGCGCGCGGCCCGGTTCAAAAATCAGCCGGGCATCAAAGCGCCCGACGGTTTCATGGACCGTTCGGGCATAGCCCGCCGGATCAAGGGGCTGTTCATTTGTATAGGTAATGCCCATACCGCCGCCAAGATCTATGTTTTTCAAGTGGATATCATGGTTATTTAAGGTGTCAATAAAGCTGGCGATTTTGCTGTAGGCTTCATTAAAAGGGGTCTGTGAGGTGATTTGCGATCCGATATGGACGCTGATGCCCGTCAAGTCAATTCCGGGTAAGGTCGCAGCATATTTATAACCATCAAGACCATGCGCATAATCGATGCCGAATTTATCATCCTTGCGCCCGGTCGAAATTTTATCATGATCCCCGCCGATAACATCAGGATTAATCCGAAGCCCGATGGGGGCAGGTTTATTTAATTTCTGTGCAATCTCACTGATCCGCGCAACTTCGGTTAGGGATTCAGCGTTGATTTGTAATATATTGCTTTTTAAGGCGAATTCAATTTCGTCATCTGTTTTGCCAACGCCGGAAAAAACAATATCCTGTGGCCGGATGCCTGCTTTCAGGCAGCGAAAAAGCTCACCACCGGACACAATATCCGCGCCGCAGCCCTGACGGGCGAGCAGGTTTAAAACCGCAATATGGCTGTTGGCCTTAACCGCATAGCACATGGTTTTTTTATGGTCTGGCAAAGCCTGTTCCAGCGCATCGTTAAGACTATGGTAGTTTTCGAGGATGCGATCAACGCTGTAAACATAGCCGGGCGTGCCATGGATTGCTGCGATCTTGGCCAGATCGTGGCCGTTTACGCAGAGGCGGTTGTCAATATAGGCAAAAGCATTCATGGCGTGGGATCTGTTGCAGGTTCAGGATAGGTGCGGGGGTAATTGGGTTCGCCCGGCGTGGTCGGATGCTCGAGCTGCCCCGGACGGATGCCGCAGGCTGTTATGCTTGCGCAAAAGGCAAAGATCAGGCAAAGTCTGAAGGCAGCAAATATTGAGGTTCGCATATGAATTCCTTTCGCGTTCAAATTATAGTTTTTGGCCTTCTTGTTGTATTCGGCAGCTCTTACCTTATCCTAAAGGGAATGTGGCCGCTGGACAAGGCAGGTCAGGCAACAACCGGTATGAATCTTCCAGAAAATACCGAAATATCGACGGATGACCCGCCAGAGCGTTCCCGTGACATGTTTCACCATTATGAAACACCGGCACCGGTCCCGCGGATTCCGTTTTTTGCGGCTGAAAATCAGCCCGTTGATTTCAGCCGCTGGCGCGGTCAGAAACTGATTGTCAATCTGTGGGCAACCTGGTGTGCGCCCTGTGTAGATGAATTGCCCTATCTTGATAATTTAAAGGAAAAGGCAGGCGCGCTTGGTATGGATGTCATTGCGGTCTCCCTTGACCGGCAAAAAGATCATGCAGAAATTGCAGCGTTTTTAGATAAGCTAGACGTTGAAAATCTTACCCCTTATCACGATGCCGACGGCGAGTTTATGCGCAATCTGGATATCCGGCAGTTTCCGCTGACCTTGATTCTTAATGAACAGGGGCAAATCATTGCCCAGCATCAAGGGCCTTTGAAATGGGATGCACCACAAGTCATTAAGGCATTATCAAATTTATAAAAACAGTTTATACTCATTAAAGATATTGTTTTTAAAGGCTGTTTAAATGTTCATGGTCTGCTGGCATTATTGTATGCCGTTTTTGAATTTTCTGTATTTTGCCATCGCGCCGATTATGATCTTATGGGGCGCTTTTGTCATGAAGCGTGGCATTAACCTGTATAAGCGGCCTTTGCGAGATCGGGCGTTGATTTTATGGGCTCTGGCGATTGTTAAGATCTGTGTTCTTGATATCCGTGGCATCAGTATTGAACTTTTCTGCGATTCTGTGCAGGGCTGTAGTACGGAGAAGCTTTGGGCCATCAATATATTTTCTTTGTTATGTCTTGGTGGCGGCGCATATATCTGGTGGCGCCTGTGCAAAAAATTTCGTCCGGACCGTGAGGGGTATATCTCAAGACCTACAAATCAACAGCCACTCGTAAAATGGACGCGCATGAGCGTTTTGACGGTCAGTCTTTTTGTGATCTGGGTGTCCGGACCGTGGGTGACCAGCCTGACCATGGGCAGTATTCCTAAATTATTCCTGATTTTCTCCTGGCCTTATATGTCGGTACTGGCGCTGGTCAGTCTGTTAATGGCTTTCTGGAAGCTTGAGGATTTTCAGTGGCTCTACAGTTCGACCAAAAGCCGTATAGCCGATAAAAAGAAAGTCTGGATACCCAAAGATACGCTGTGGACGCTGGTTTTTATTTACGGCTTTACTGTGATGCTGGCTTTTGCGTCGTCCCGCATGATTGATGAAGCGGCGGCCCGTTTATAAAATTCTGCATATTCGGCAAGATTTAAAATAAAGGCGTCAGGGGTTGCAGAGGGGATCATGGCATGCCATCTTAATTTTTAAGATAATAGACAGGCTGGTCATAATGAACGGGACAGAGCATATTAAATCAAAAGTCGAGCGAGGCGTGGGAGAGATTACGCTCAACCGTCCGGAGGCTTTAAACGCCCTGACTTTGGAAATGATTATTGAGATGGATAAATGTCTGGAGGCCTTTGCCGAGGATAAATCTGTCCGCATTGTTCTGGTCACTTCAAATTCAGACAAAGCATTTTGTGCCGGCGGTGATATCAAAGCCGTTGCCAAGGCCGCAAAGGAATTGCAAGAGGGCACCGGAGATGACGAGCTTTGCAACAAGCTGTTTCGCGCGGAATATCAATTGAACGCCAGAATACAGCATTTACAAAAGCCGTATATTTCATTCATTGATGGCATCTGTATGGGGGGTGGCATGGGCATTTCTGTTCATGGCAGTCACCGGATCGTGACTGAACGCGCCCGTTTTGCCATGCCGGAAGTCAATATCGGTTTTTTCCCGGATGTCGGCAGTGGTTATGCGCTTAATCGTCTGCCGGGTGAAATCGGCACATGGCTTGCCATGACAGGCAGCTCGATATCCGGTGGCGACATGCTGAAATGTAAACTTGCGACCCATTTTATTGATGTCGATGGAATCGAACCTTTGCTGGATAATCTTAGAACGGCAGATTGGCAGCGGGCTGATGGAACCAGTATCATTAATGCCATTCTGGCCAATTACTGCGAAGAAAACATCGATGTTCACAGCGATCTGGAACCCATGTTTTCTGATATCGATCGTGTGTTTAAAGGGGATACAGTCGATGAAATATTCCGCAATCTGGAGGCGGAAGGCGGTGACTGGGCGCAAGATACACTGAAACAGCTGCGTCAGGCCTGCCCAATCAGTGTTGTGATTGCGCTTGCCCATATACGGGCCAGCCGGGATAAGGATTTTGATGATGTCATGGCGGCAGAATACAAGCTAAGCCGCTTTTTTATGGAGCATCCTGACTTTTACGAAGGGGTGCGCGCCGCTTTAATTGACAAGGATCATGCGCCGCAATGGTCATCTGCCTACAAAGACCTGGAAAGTTTTGCGTATCAGCATATTCTGGATAGCTATGAGGATTGGAACCTTGCGCTGTAATATAAAGGAAAGAGCTTGATTTATAGGGATTAGGCTTTACCTTGACTGGACTAAAGTTTAATATAGTCGTAATAGATACTCCAAGAGGGCTGAAAACCGTGTTAACTCCATACCATGAAACCATTACATTGATCGAACGCCTGCACCGCCAGTTTCTGGAAGTTCTGAAGGTTGAGCTTGAACGTGGCGGTCTCCATGATATCAATAACGTCCAAAGCCTGATTTTGTATAATATCGGCGATGATGAAATGACTGTCGGGGAATTGACGGCCCGCGGCTATTACCTGGGCTCTAACGTATCTTATAACGTTAAGAAAATGGTCGAAAATGAATATCTGGTTCAGGAACGTTCGATCCATGATAAACGTTCAGTTCGCGTGCGGTTGTCGGCCAAAGGCAAAAATCTTTATAAATCACTGTCTAACCTTTATGAACAGCATATTGCCAATCTTGATGATACCCCTGTAAATACAGAATGTTTGCAGGAATTGAATAAAGGGCTGAGAGATCTCGAGCGTTTTTGGGAAAGACAGATGGGGGTCGGCACATTGACCACCCAGACCGCTAACAGCTAAACAGTTTTTAATTTAAAAAGCCCGCTTTCTTAAGCGGGCTTTTTTTTATGACTTATCCAAAAGCCTGCAATCCGGTCTGTGCCCGTCCTAAAATCAGGGCATGAATATCATGGGTGCCTTCATAGGTGTTCACAGCCTCCAGATTCATCGCGTGGCGGATGACATGATATTCATCGGCAATACCGTTTCCACCATGCATATCTCTGGAAACGCGTGCAATATCAAGGGCTTTTCCGCAATTGTTGCGTTTTAACATTGAAATGGATTCGGGAGCGCAGGTGCCGTTGTCTTTCATGCGGCCCAGCTGCAGGGCGCTTTGCAGGCCAAGGGTGATTTCAGTCTGCATATCGGCAAGCTTTTTCTGGACCAGCTGGGTGGCGGCCAGGGGCTTGCCAAACATTTTACGCTCCAGCGTGTAATCCCGGGCGGCATGCCAGCAAAATTCCGCGGCGCCCATGCTGCCCCAGGCAATGCCAAAGCGGGCATTATTCAGGCAGCTGAACGGGCCTTTTAACCCGCGGACTTCCGGAAAGGCGTTTTCTTCGGGGACAAAAACATCCTCCATGACAATTTCACCGGTGATTGAAGCACGCAGGGACATTTTGCCTTCGATTTTTGGGGCGGACAGGCCCTTCATACCTTTTTCAAGGACAAAGCCGCGAATGGCGTTGTCTTCATCTGTGGCTTTGGCCCAGACGACAAAGACATCGGCAATCGGTGAATTGGTAATCCAGGTTTTGGCGCCGGACAACTGATAACCACCGTCGACTTTCTTGGCCCGACTTGTCATTGATCCGGGATCGGACCCGGCGTCAGGTTCCGTCAGGCCAAAACAGCCGATCAGCTCGCCAGTGGCAAGGCCGGGCAGGAATTTGTCTTTTAAGGCGTCGGTACCAAAAGCGTAAATCGGATACATAACCAGCGATGACTGAACCGAACAGGCCGAACGGTAACCGGAATCAACGCGTTCAACCTCGCGCGCGATCAGGCCGTAGGAGACATAATTGACCCCGGCGCAGCCATAGCCTTCCAGCGTTGGCCCTAAAAGACCAAGCTCGCCCATTTCCGTCATAATCGCCGGATCAAATTTTTCATGGCGGTTGGCCTGAAGAATGCGCGGCATCAGTTGTTCCTGACAATAGGCCCGCGCGGCATCACGGATCATCCGTTCCTCTTCAGTCAATTGGCTGTCCAGAAGAAGCGGGTCCTGCCAGTCGAATTCAGCTTTTGCCATTTTTCTATTCCTTGCTTTTCTTAAACTATGTTTATAGTTTAACTATAGAACGGGTTCCAGAGAAGGGCAAAGAGAATGTCAGCCAGTGATCCAATGGCCGGACGTGAAGTCATCATCGAATTTCATCCAATTGGCCAGTATGTCAAAGTATCGGCAATGGATACCCGTACCCTGACCGAAATTTCAATTCAGGGCCCCGCCAATGCCGGTGAGGTCATGTTGAAACGAAACGCTTTGAAGCGGCTGGAATATGTGCTCCGTAAAAAAGGTCATATTGTTTGAAAAATTTACCCTTGCTGAACAGGCTGAGCTACTATATTTAGTATATAGTGACTTTTAAAACCTGTTCAGGACAAAATATAGTATGGCTTCAGAAAACAATATCATTGCTCTTGCCGCCGATCATGCCGGATATGCGCTTAAACAAAAGATTCTAAACTGGCTGGAAAATAACGGCTACGGCGTCATTGATCTAGGCACACATAATGAAGATTCCGTTGATTATCCTGATTACGGCAAAAAAATGGGTGAATGTCTGGAAAGTGGTGAGGCCACGCGCGGTATCGTCGTCTGCGGTACCGGCATCGGTATTTCAGTTGCCGTTAATCGTTTTCCGGCGGCACGCTGTGTCCTGTGCCATGATGTTACCACCGCGCGGTTGTCGCGGGAGCATAATGATGCCAATGTTCTGGCCCTTGGCGCCCGTATATTGGGCGAAGAAGTTGTTTTTGACTGTATTGAAACCTTTTTAAAGACCGGCTTTTTGGGTGAAGAACGCCATATGCGCCGGGTCAACAAGCTATAGATTTAAGGACGGTGATATCATGATACAAGCACAACGCAAATCCGGGGAGATTCTCATGGAGAACAGTTTTTTTAATGCACCGCTTTCTGAAACAGACCCGGATGTCATAGGCGGCATCAATAAAGAACTTGAACGTCAGCAAAATCAAATTGAGCTGATAGCCTCGGAAAACATTGTTTCTAGAGCGGTTATGGAGGCGCAAGGCAGTGTGCTGACCAATAAATACGCAGAAGGCTATCCCGGCAAACGCTATTACGGCGGCTGTGAATATGTCGATGTGACCGAAAATTTGGCAATCGAGCGCGCAAAACAGCTTTTCGGTTGCGGTTTTGCCAATGTTCAACCGCATTCAGGGGCGCAGGCCAATCAGGCGGTTTTTCAGGCGCTGTTACAGCCGGGGGATACGTTTATGGGCATGGCGCTTGATCAGGGCGGCCATCTGACCCATGGTTCAGGTGCCAACCAGTCCGGTAAATGGTTCAATGCCATTCATTACGGCGTTCGGGAAGAAGACGGATTGATTGATTATGATCAGCTTGAAAAACTGGCCAAAGAACATAAACCGAAATTAATCATTGCCGGGGCGTCAGCCTATCCGCGGGCGATTGATTTTGAACGCTTTCGGGTGATTTGTGATGAAATCGGCGCCTATCTGATGGTTGATATGGCCCATTACGCCGGGCTGATTGCGGCAGGATTATATCCCTCACCGCTCCCGCATGCGCATGTGGTGACGACGACCACGCATAAAACGCTGCGCGGGCCACGGGGCGGTATGGTCCTGACCAATGATGAGACAATTGCCAAAAAAATCAATTCTGCCGTGTTCCCGGGATTGCAGGGCGGCCCGCTTGAACATGTGATTGCCGCCAAGGCTGTGGCCTTTGCCGAGGCACTGCGCCCTGAATTTAAAACCTATGCCGGACAGGTGATGAATAATGCCAAGGCACTGGCCAAAACGCTGAAAGACGGCGGGCTTGATATCGTCACCGGCGGGACGGACAGTCATATTGTGCTGGTGGATCTGCGCCCCGTTAAGCTGACCGGTAAAGCCGCTGAAAAAAGCCTTGATCGCGCCCGGCTGACATCTAATAAAAATACCGTACCGTTTGATCCGGAATCGCCCTTTGTGACCTCGGGCATCCGTTTAGGCACGCCTGCGGCCACAACCCGCGGCTTTAAGGAAACAGAATTTGAACAAACCGGTGCCTTTATTCTCGAAGTCCTGCATGGGCTCGCCAAAAATGGTGAGGAGGGCAATGCCGAAGTTGAACGCGATGTTGCAGAGCGCGTTAAAGCGCTGTGCAATGAATTTCCGATTTATTCTTACTTGTCAAATACCTGATTTGACAGCGGAGGTCTTAATATGAAATGCCCGTTTTGCAGTAGCGATGATACGCAGGTAAAAGATTCCAGAGGGGCCGAGGACGGCGCAGCCATACGCCGTCGCCGGGTCTGCCATGCCTGTGAAGGACGGTTTACGACTTTTGAACGCGTTCAGCTTCGTGAACTGACCGTTGTCAAAGGGGACGGGCGGCGCGAAGCTTTCGACCGTGACAAACTGTCACGCAGTTTCCGGTTATGTCTGCAAAAACGGCCGGTTGATCTTGAGAATGTCGAACGGGTGGTTACCTCGATCGTTCGCAGGCTGGAAAGTGCGGGCGATGCTGAGGTCAGCTCAAACAAGATCGGCGCCATGGCGATGGAGGCTCTGGCCAATATTGATCCTGTCGGTTATGTGCGCTATGCCTCGGTCTATAAAAACTTCCGCGAAGTCGGGGATTTCAATGAATTTCTTGGCGATTTAAAGAAAACCTATGACAAGGCGGAAAGCGTGTAAGGCCTGATCAGGCCTGGTAACGGATATTGCATCTGCGATGC
>JBNJDW010000029.1:0-13928 GCA_051745265.1 Pseudomonadota bacterium | reverse complement strand
AAAAATACATTTTTTGGACACTGCTCTAGAATATCATGTGGGGCCTTTTTGTAGTTCCCTGAGATATATAGCTTTACATCATAATTTTTTTCTAATAAAACTACTACATAACTTACGTACTGCAAGCGCATGAATTAGAAGAGTATCAAAAAATTAACGCCAGATTAGACGGTTTTGTTAAAGGCTTTCGTATAGATCAAAACCAATAGGTGAATAGCCCCTAGATTTCTAGACGCCTTGCCACTTTTATATTGACTGGTTTATAAAATTTTAAGAATTTACCGCTACCTTTTAATTATGAAAAAATCTTTACGTGTTGGTTTGTCTGGTATTTTTATGAGCGTTGCCGCAGTAGCAGCAGGTGCAGACATGCCGGATACGCCCGATATGGCGGAAGAACCGATAGTTGTCGAAGCTGAACGCCCGAGTGACGGTGGGGTTGCCAAAGGTGCGACTCTGGATCCGGAACAGATTTACACTGGCCGCAACGGTTATAACCTGATGATGAAGCAGATCAGGGATTCTCTTTTTCAGGAACTGCCGGAGCTTGAAGGGCAGATTGATATCGTAGATCATCTCGCGAGCGGACAAGCGGAGCAGGCACGTATTGCCGCTGCTCTTGATATTAGCAACAGTTATACGGGAACGCTTCTGGATTTTTCAAATGATGAAGAGGGTAATGCCCGAGCAGGTATTGCCGTGCCCACCAAGCTGGAAGATGGGCGATATATATGTGTGGCTTCGGGGTGGGATCCGGATACAGCTAGCAATCCTGATGATATGACGTTTGATGATATCAAGACACATGCTCGTATTATTTTGCACGAGGTTAGTCATTGTCTTGATCCGCTAAAGCAAGAGCAACAAGATAAGAAGTATGATGCTTTAACATTGCCAATGGCTTTTCATGAATCCGAGATGTTTGCTGATTTAATGGCGCAAGGTCTTTTGATGGAAAATGGCGACTCGTATGAATCCACATTGGGATTGGCTGCGCATTACAATGTGGATGCGCCATCGCGCGACAAAGGTGGGTTTTACTTTGGGTATGATAATGGGCCGGAGCTGATGATTCTGGCAGAACGCTATCAGGATCAGTCGTCGGAGGGTTTGCAGAATTTTAACATCACGGGTTGGGCGGAAATGCTGGAAACGGTTGAACATATACGCGACCAATCGTCAAATACCGGTATACATGAAACCTTATATAGTCGGCGGCAGGCCCATGTCCTTGCGCAGATGGAATCAACAGTTCAACAGGATGCAATTGCACAGCATGAAAGCCACCGGGACGACATTGAGGATGCCTTCAAAGCCCCTTTAGAAGACGTTGTTGAGCGCTTTTTTAACCGCTTTGATTTTCATGCCTATGATCAGGGGGCGTTTAACGATGGGCATGCAGGTATAAACAAACTGGGTGAGGTTCTTGATACGGCAAGAGACGCGTATCATGATTGGCTGGCTGAGCGTAGCGATTATGTTCCGGCGGCAGAAAGGATTATCGCATCTTTTGAATGGCAACGGGCGGGATCACAGGCGGATAATATACCCGATGCGTTTACAAGTAATACCCGTCCTTCATTCGATCAGGCTATTGGGCTGGCGGCCTTACAGTATCAAAAAACCGGTAGCACGATAGATCTGGATTTTGTTAGAGGCTTGAGTTACCTTTATAAAGAAGAGGCACGGGTGCTAGGACAGACTGGAGGCTCAACAGCGTTGCTGGTCAGTCAGCAAATAATGGAAAGCCCTGAAGCCGCAACGGCGCTTGCCGAGGGTGCAAAGCTTACTGATATTGTACAACAAAGTCCAAAGGCTGAGGGCGGAGGGTATTCGTTAAAAGAGGCCTTTCAAAATGCAGGCCAAAGGCAAAGCCTCGAGCTTAATATCACCCCTTCAAAAACGCCGGTCCAAAAGCCTGCTGTACACAGATCACCCGGCGCGTAGCGCTCTTCGTATTTGAAAAAAAATCTATGCGAAATAAACACGGGAACCCACAAGCGGTGAGCCTGATTTGCTTAATAGATAGACAATGCAAAACAGGATGCCGTGACGATGAGTGACAGTGAATTTTATATGTGGCGGGCTTTGTTGGCTTTTGCTGTTGTCGATCGGGTTTTGACACTGGAAAAACGGCGTATTCTAAAGCGTTTTCTTAAGAACACCGTTTTTACAGACAGGCAAAAAACTGTCCTTGCCCGCGATATGAAAGCGCCCAAAGACGTTGAATGGTTGTTTGTTCGCATCACAGATCCTGAATATCGCGAAAAATTTTGTACATTGGCGCGGGAGTTGGTCGGTCATCAGGGCGCAGATATGCCACAGGCCGAACAATTATTAAAGCATCTTTCCCGGCTGGCCGATAAAAATGGCGGGCAGGGTAGAGGGCCGCAGGGCGCGGATTGAGTATAGTATTTATACCGAGGCCGGCGGGCAGGGAGTATTTTATCATCCCAAAGCGCGGACGATGGAAATTGTTGCTTAAAAGGGATCAGCGCGGTAAGAGTACATAAATAAATTGATAGCCCGAACCTGAATCCGCGCAAAAGGCTTTATGACCGTTCAGATTGGCATTGTCCAGAACAGTACCGCTATAAGAATAACTACCCTGAAAACGTGGGCCAGCCGTTAGGACAGCAGATTCGCCATGAGGCAGCCCGACCGACTTGTTGATTGCCTTGCAGGCCTCGGCATTAACGAAGGTCAGAATATATAAATCAGAATCCCCCGCCGATGTCCCATCTGATCCATGGCCGTAAATAGGATCGCTACCGAAAAATTGATAACTATCCTTTCCGGCGGGTGGCGTAATGCCTGCTATAACCTCGGCAGGCGGGTCCTGCCAGGGGATACCACCACCGCTGACGGAGAAAATCTTGCAGATATCAGACCCGCAATTACCATTGCTGTAATCATACGGGGCATCTGCGGATTCAAAACTGATTTCCGCCGGACTGACATTGTTCAGCATCCGCATATTATCAATCGCATTTTCGATATTAACAGCATGACGCAGAAGGTCCTGCACAGCCATATTCATTTCCTTGTCAGTAATGAGCTTGGTGCTGCTGTCACGGCTGGAGGAGGTGATGGTAAAGGAAAGCGCGGCAAATAATGCCAGCGCGAGCAAAACGATAACAAGAGCGTTTCCGCGTTGCTGGTTAATAAAATTCATATCTGCAGAATACTCCCTTAATATGGCAAAATTTTGTTCAATATGAATATCATAAGGTCAAAATGCAGATTTTGCCAAAATAAAATAACAATGCATTTCCATAAAATTTTAATCAATTCTTCACTGCTTTGCGTCAGAATGAAAGAATATGGTAATTCGAAACGCAAAGTAAGAATAAGAATGCGTAGGGGGAAAAATGGAAGAGAGCAAAGATACAACGGGGCAGGTTTCAACTACCGCAGCCGCAGGCTCGACCCTGATGAGTACCGGTATCGAAGAGACAATCACCCATACGGATGGTGAAACGCAAACGATCGTTTATGAAGGCGGTCCAGAGGATGATTACATCACGGCCAAGGGCGATGGCTTTGGCGGTGATATTACTGTCAATAATATTACTTATGAAATATCGCTTTCTGGCGGCGATGGCGATGATACCTTCGTAGCCGAAAGCGGTAATAACATTGCTGTTGGCAATGGTGGCGATGATACTTATATCTGGCAATCCGGTAATTTTCTTATTGATCAAAATGGCGTAACAGATTCAACCGAACATCTTCTTGTTGATAATCAGGATGTTACTTTATCTGATTTTCTGTTTTTTCCGGTTAATCTTGGCCTGGGCGAACCCGGTCAAAATGATCTGCTGACCTATGTTTCAACCGGCGAGCAGATCACTTTTACAGACCAGTTCTTAAACTTTAACGGTGGCACAACCGTTGAAAAAACCGTTATCTTTCAGATTAATGACGGACCGGAACTGGTTTTCGAAAATTTTGATGAATGGGTTTATACCTTTGGCTCTGATGATGTTGTCACGGGGCAGACTGTTTTTTCTGATGGTGGTAATGACACCCTGACCGGTACTGCGGAGGATGATATTCTGGCAGCGGGGGGCGGGGATGATTATCTGGATGGCCTGGCAGGCAGTGATTATCTGGATGGCGGTCAGGGCGATGATATCCTGAATTTCACATATGAAGGCGGACAGACCGAAGATTACTATATGGGCGCCTCTGGCGATGATACTTTGCGCGTTAATATGACGCAGCAGGAGTTTGATACAGCTGATCTTCGTAACGAGCTTTTCGATCTACAGAACTTTATTGCCGACCATGGTGATGCCGGGACACAAAACGGTCTTGCCTTTACAGGCAGCAATCTGGGTTTAACAGCCGTTGATTTCGAAAATCTAGAGGTTTATGTCGACGGTAACCTGACCGAGGTCACTCCGATTGAAATCGAGATCGCACCTGAACTGACCGGCACGGCAAGCGCAACGGGATCAATCAGTGAGATAAATATTGAATATATCCTTGATCCCGTACCGCAGGACTTTCCTGATCTGGTCGAAGGCAAACGTCTGAAACCGGACAGCATTATTAATGGTACAAACCGCGAGAATCTTAGCTTTGACAACGCCCATCAGGCAAATGTAAATTTCGTCAGCGAAGCTGCCGGATACAAAAATGCGCTTGGCATGTATACTGTCAGCCCCGATGGCACAATTTCCAATGTTGAATTTCTGTCAGAAAATGCCTCAGGCACAGGTAAGGGCGTCAGAGGCGGCGGTGATTTCAACGAAGGCGATCTGCTTGGTGATCTGGGCACGCTTGATGCCGGAACAGAAATCGGCTTCTTCATCGTTGCCAACGGTTATAATATGAACCAGAAATTCAGCAATATTGATATGGATAACGGTGGGTTTGAATTCCAGAACGGCTCTGGCACCGCGGTTAATCTGGCCGATCAATATGCGGATACAGATCTGGTATTTGTCAATGATGATGGCAGTATACAAGAGATCAAAGGCAGTGTTTATCACGCCTCTTCATCTACGTTGAATGCCGATGGTAATATCCATGCGGTTTCCGGTGTGAATGAAGACGGAAAACTGGTGATTGGTTTTGAAGATTTGAAAAATCTTGGCGATGGCGATTTTGATGATTTGGTCATCGAACTGGATGTTGCCGATGCCACAGATACGGTCCTCGACAGCTTTACGATTGCCGAGGATTTCACAATTGCAGATGAAGACGACAACACCATTACAGAAATGCAAATTGATTTGACCTCCGGTGGTCAGAATGGAGATGTTCTCTCTGTTGACGCAGCGCTGCTGTCTGGCACCAATATATCCTTAACCCAGAATGATGATACCAGCTTTACCCTGTCTGGCGCCGACACTGCCGAAGCGTATCAGGCTGTATTACAATCGCTGAGCTTTGGCAGTCAGGCGGAAGACCCGGCACCCGGAACGCGCAATGTTGAGGTCTCCATTACCGATGAAGATGGCCTGAGCGATAGCGCAGTAATTGAAGTAAATATCAATGCCGACAGCCTTGAGATGGCTGATGTATTACAGGATGATGATCCGCTGGCCATGATGTTTGAATCGGAAGATCAAAGCATCGACAGTACAGAAACCGGCGTGACGCCTTTTGAATATGGATCAGATGTTAATCTGGATGATCTGGCCACCTCACAGGGCGGCGAATTCATGTAAGTATTTCTATACCCCCAAAGCGCCTTGCGCTAAAAATCGGTCATGTCTAGAATAAGGCATGACCGATTTTTCATTATCGATGACAGCGGGGCAGGTCCTTGCCAAGGCTTTGAAGGCCCATGATGTTGACACCGTCTTTGGCGTTGCCGGCGAAAGCTATCTTGCCGTTCTGGATGCGCTTTATGATACGAAGTCCATTAAATTCATAACCAACCGTCAGGAGGGCGGCGCCGCCTTTATGGCCGAAGCTTATGCCAAACTGACAGGGAAAACCGGTATCTGTTTTGTAACCCGGGGTCCGGGGGCGACCAATGCTTCAATCGGTGTTCATACCGCCAAGCAGGATTCAACGCCGATGATCCTGTTTATAGGACAGGTGGCCCGCGACCAGATGGGCCGCGAAGCTTTTCAGGAAGTTGAATACCGCTGTATGTTCGAACCGCCCTTTGCCAAAGCGGTTTTTCAGGTCGAACATGCCGATGATATGGCCCAGGTCGTTGCCGAAGCCTTTCTGATTTCTCAGTCAGAGCGCAAAGGCCCGGTCGTTATTGCCCTGCCCGAAGATATGCTGCGGGAAAAGACCGATAAGATTGATATCCGGAGACTTGACCAGCAAGATATTCAACCGCGGCATGAGGAACTGCCGGAAATCGGCGCGCTTTTGAGCAAGGCCAAAAAGCCCGTTGCTATCCTTGGCGGCAGTGGCTGGGATGACGAAAACCTTGCGGCATTTGAATCCTTTGCCGAAAAGCATCATTTACCGGTGGCGGCAGCCTTCCGGCGGCAGGATCTGTTCCGCCATACGCATCCCTGTTATATCGGCGAACTGGGTACCGGACCTAATCCCGCCCTTGCCAAGGCCATTCGGGAGGATGCGGATCTTGTGCTGGCGGTGAATACCCGGCTGGGGGAAATCACCAGTCAGGGCTATACGCTTTTTGATATTCCCGACCCGCGCCAGAAGCTCATTCATGTTTATCCCGATGAAGCGGAGCTGGGTAAGGTCTATGCGCCCGATCTCGCCGTAAATACAACACCGGATGGTTTTATACGTCATTTGGCCGAACTGGAAGATTCCTATGATTTTTCCAGATGGTGTAAGACATTGCGGCAGTCCTACGAAGACTGGACCGTTCTTGATAAAACCACGCCGGATTTTGAGGTCGATATGGATATGATCTTCAAACATATCCGAAATACCCTGCCCAAAGATGCTATCATCACGACGGATGCCGGTAATTTCAGCGGCTGGGCGCAACGTTACCTGCGCTATGGCCGCCCGAACCGCCTGCTGGCGCCGACCAGCGGGGCTATGGGCTATGGCGTGCCGGCGGCCATAGCCGCCAGTATAGCCGCTCCCGAACCTGTCGTCATCGGCATGATGGGCGATGGCGGTTTTATGATGACCGGGCAAGAGCTCGCGACCGCAGTCAGCGCTGGCGCCACGCCAATTATTCTTTTGTTCAATAATGGTATTTACGGCACAATCCGCATGCATCAGGCCCGCGATTATCCCGGGCGTAAGATCGCAACCGATCTTACCAACCCTGATTTCACCGCACTTGCCAAGGCGTATGGGGCGGAGGCCTATTGTATTGAGAAAACCGAAGATTTCTACAGCGCTTTTGATGAAGCGCTTGAAAATCGCAAACTGACAGTCATAGAAATCCGCAACAATCCAGAGCAAATTACTACGTCAAAGCGGCTGAGTGATTTTGAATGATTATTAAGCCTTAGAAGATTTGCTTTTTTTCTTCCCCCGCAACGCCTTGATAATACCACGCAGCGTGCTGACCTCCTGATCGGTCATGTCAAATCGGGCAAAGGTATTGCGGATATTGCGCTCGGTATGGGGACGTTTTTCGGGGTTGAGGAAAAAGCCGGTGTCTTCAAGCTCGCTGATTAAGTGGGTCATCAGGCCGTTAAACTGGTCCTGCGTTGCCGGAACGCTGGCGCCGTGGCGGGTATAGCGGTCCGGTGTTTGGTCAGCGGTCAGCGCTGTATGCCAGGCAAAGCCAATTAACAACACGGCCTGCGCCAGATTTAAGGATGAAAAATTGGGGTTAAGCGGCACATTCAGCACCGCATGGGCCAGGGCGACATCATCATTGGTCAGCCCGGCACGTTCCGGACCGAACAGAATACCACATTTCTGATTTTGCGCCGTACGGCTGTGAAATTCATTAGCGGCGCCATTCGGGGTAAAGACCGGCTTGACCATATCACGTTCGCGTGCGGTCGTTGCCATGACATAGTGAAGATCGGCGACAGCCTCTGCGGTGGTCTCAAAGACTTTGGCATCTTCAATGACATTAACAGCGCCGGAGCTGGTTTGAATGGCGGCGCCGTTCGGCCAGCCGTCACGCGGCGAGACCAGACGCAAATCACCAAGGCCGCAATTCAGCATCGCCCGGGCGCACATGCCGATATTTTCCCCCAGCTGGGATTCCACCAGAATAATGGCCGGACCGGCAGGATAGCTTTCAGGCGGAACGCCGCTTTTGGGACGGTGATTGCTTGGTTCCATGACTTATGCTGCGGCCTTTAACCGCTCCAGAATACGCTCACGCCCGATCAGGGGCAAAAGGTTGGGCAGTTCAGGGCCGTGCTCCATACCGGTCAGGGCGAGCCGGATCGGCATGAACAATTGCTTGCCTTTACGATCTGTACGGGATTTGATTTCCTGTAGCCAGATCTGCCAGCTTTCTGACGTCAGATTGCCTTCAGGCAGGGTGTCTGCCAGCAGATCGGCATAATCACGATCCTCGATCACCGGGGTGACCGGGCCTTTAGCCACATGCCACCATTCGGTAATATCAGGCAGTTTTGTTAGATTGCCGCGGACTGCGTTCCAAAAGCCTTCATCGACATTTTCAAGGCCGAGCTCTTCCAGACGTGATTTAACTTCGGCAAAAGGCGTATCACGCAGAATTTTGGCATTCAGCCGCCATAATTCATCTTCGTCAAATTTAGGCATATTGCGGGAGAATTTGGCAAAATCGAAATTGGCAACGGCCTCGTCAAGGGTCATGACCGCATCCATCGGATCAGACGTACCAAGACGGGACAGCAGGCTGACAATCGCCATCGGTTCAATCCCGCTGTCTTCACGCAGGGTTTTCATACTCAGCGACCCAAGGCGTTTGGCAAGTTTTTCACCGTCGGTACCGGCAATCATCGAGGTATGTGCACAATGGGGCAGTTCTGCGCCCAAGGCTTCGAACATCTGCAAATGGGCGGCGGTGTTGGCAACATGATCCTCGCCACGGATTATATGGGTGATGTTAAAGTCCATATCATCAATGACCGAGCATAAATGGTAAAGCGGTGAACCGTTTTCACGGATCAATACCGGGTCGGACATATCTTTGGCATCAAAGCTGACTTCACCGCGGACCAGATCATTCCACTGGATGATGCCGTCATTCAGTTTAAAACGCCAATGCGGTTTACGGCCCTGCGCTTCGAAATCTTTGATCTCAGCCTCAGTCAGTTTTAAGGCGCCCCGGTCATAGATTGGCGGCAATCCGCGGCTGAGCAGGGATTTACGTTTTAATGACAGTTCTTCAGCCGTTTCATAGCAGGGGTAGAGCCGGCCATCATCTTTAAGTTTTTGGATCAGTTCAGCATAGCGGTCTGTGCGGTCACGCTGATGAGCGTAATCATCCCAGTCCAGCCCCAGCCATTTTAAGTCAAGCTTGAGCTGTTCAGTATACTCATCCTTTGAGCGTTCCTGATCCGTATCATCAATCCGCAACATAAATTCGCCATCATTTTTACGGGCAAACAGCCAGACAATAATGGCAGTACGAATATTACCGATATGGAGCAGCCCGGTCGGTGAGGGGGCAAAGCGCGCTTTGACTTTCATGGTTTTTCTTCCTGTTAACAAAAACGTATCAGCGTTTATATAACATGAAGTCGGTAAAAACCAAATATAGTTTTAACGAGGCTTTTGTCCTGTGGGGGATTTGCGTTTCGGGGTATGCGCTTGTGTGTCCATTTCAAATGAACGACTAAGCCTTTTGCCAAGATCACGATCTAGGAATGCGGCCTTAAAAATCAGAGTATCTGTAAGCGCGCTTTTCTGACCTTTGTTCCAATCGCTTTTTTGAATATAGCTGAGTGCCTCTGTAAGCGCTTTCTCATTTTCGTAAATCGAATTTCCCCAGACGTCTTGGACCATCATGCCCGCATTAACATAGTCTGCCGATTTAAAAGCTTTCAGAAATAAATCCGCATCATCTGACAATGTCTCACCAGCGCAGCTGTAAACCAGGCTTTTATATTCAGCAGGAACAAGATCCAGCGCCTTCATCATAAAGTCCTTATCTTCTGTCAATACTTCATTCGCCGAAAGAATGTCATAAGGGTTGTGTTCAATGGCATAGAACAAAACGTCTTTATCATCCCAAAAATCATCCACGAGATCTTGTGGAATTTTTTGGTTGGATTTCATTAAGCTTTCAACCTTGGCACGTTTATTAAAATCCGATTTTGACATAGCATAAACCTCTAATCGCAACAAATTACTTGATTATGTTAATCAAAATCAGGGAAAAATGCAAGCGATTCGCTATGTACAAAGCAGGCGCATAAGGCTATTACTCCGCCGAATGCGGAATATTATGATATTGCGCGTGTTCTGCATCGGCCTTGGCTGTGGCTTTCAGTTCTTCTGCAATCAGGAAGGCAAGCTCCAAAGCCTGAAAAGCATTCAGCCGCGGATCACAATGGGTGTGATAGCGCTGTGATAGATCGCCATCTGAAATCGCATGCAGGCCGCCGGTGCATTCGGTGACATTCTGGCCGGTCATTTCCAGATGGATGCCGCCGGGATGCGTGCCTTCGGCATGGTGGATTTTGAAAAAGGCTTTGACCTCGGCCAATACATGTTCAAACGGGCGGGTTTTATATCCGCTGGCAGATTTGATGGTATTGCCATGCATCGGGTCTGATGACCAGACAACATGCCGTCCTTCGGCCTTAACTTTGCGGATCAATGGCGGCAGTCCGGTTTCAACGCCTTCATGCCCCATACGGCAGATCAAGGTAATCCGGCCAGCCTCATTTTCAGGGTTAAGGATATCAATCAGGCGGATCAGTTCATCGGGGTCAAGCGTTGGCCCGCATTTAATACCGATCGGGTTATGAACGCCACGTAAAAATTCAACATGGGCACCATCCGGTTGACGGGTCCGGTCGCCAATCCACAGGAAATGCGCTGAACAGTCGTACCAGTCGCCGGTCGTGCTATCAATGCGGGTCAGGCCCTCTTCATAGGGTAGCAGCAGTGCTTCATGCGACGTGTAGAAATCCGTCTGGCGCAGTTGCATGGTGTTATCACTGTTGATACCGGCCGCCGCCATAAAGTTCAGTGCCTGCCCGATCTGATCACTCAGTTCAATATAACGTTCTGCCTCTGGCGTATCCTGAATAAAATCAAGGGTCCAGCGATGGATTTTGTTCAGATCGGCATAACCGCCCTGTGCAAAAGCCCGCAACAAGTTAAGCGTAGAGGCTGACTGATGATAGGCCTGAATAATCCGTTGTGGGTCCGGCTGGCGTTTATCGGCATCTTCGCTGATATCATTGATGATATCCCCTTTATAGCTGGGTAATTCAACACCATTAACGGTTTCCATCGGGTTCGAGCGCGGTTTCGCGAACTGTCCGGCGACACGGCCAAGCTTGATAATCGGCATCGAGCCGGCAAAGGTCATAACCACAGACATCTGCAATATCAATCGGAACAGGTTGCGGATATTGGTCGGGTTAAACTCGGCAAAGCTTTCGGCGCAATCACCACCCTGCAGCACGAAAGCCTGACCGAGACTGGCATGGCCAAGCTGCTTTTTAAGGCGGCGGGCTTCGCCTGCAAAAACCAGAGGCGGCTGACCTTGTAAAAAGGCCTGAACATCGGCCAGTTCTTGCGGATTATTATACTCGGGAATCTGCCGGGCTTCTTTCGATGTCCAGCTGTCGGGTGTCCAGGCTGTTGTCATTCTGTCCTCTATTGCTCGTGCTGTTGTGAAGCGGCTATTCTAGCCTGAAAAGCGCCGATTTGTACAGCTTTAGGACAAAAGAATACGCAGTTTTTTTCTAATCGTCTCCAAGGCTTCCGGTTTTGTAATTTTCATGCCGAAACGGTCCTTTAAATAAAATATATCTACAGCCCGGTGGCGATGGGTCATCACCTTGGCGGAGATAATCTGTATTTTCAGTTCCACGAGTCCCTGCGCCAATGTGTAGAGCAAACCGCGACGGTCAGGTGTGCTGATTTCCATCAATGTTGCCGTCATGCTGGCATTGTTATCAAAATCAATCGTGCTTTCGTCAAAATCACGCGGGATATCTTTTAACGGTAAATCCTGCGCCAGATATCTTTCAATATCCTCCGGCGTTTCAAGGGCGAGTTTTAAACAGCGTTCCAGATAATCCGTATGATCCAACGGTGTGGCATTGGGGGTCTGGATATCAAAGCTGTCAATCGCCATACGGTTTTTAAACGTAAAAATCCGCGCATTAACGATCCGGGCATCGGCCAGGGTCAGCGCCCCACACAAATCACGGAACAGTCCGACCCGGTCCGGCATATAGACAGTGACCTGCGTGACCCCCAGTTCCGGCAAAGCCTCGATATGATAGTGACCATTTTCAGGTTCCGGGCAATCTTTGATCACATCGGCATGTCTTTGCAATAAATCAGCATCTATGCCGCGCCAATAGGACTCCGGTGCAATCGCATAAAGATGCGGATATTTTTCAGCCGCCATTACGGCAAGGTTATCATCTGCAGATTGCCCGGCCAAAACGGCATAAGCCAGCTGATACAGGTTTTTAAGGGTGCTGTCCTTCCATTGATTCCAGTAATGTTCACCCACGGCAAGGCTGTCTGCCAAAGTCAGCAGATAAAGCATTTTCAAATCCGTCAGGCTGGTGACAATGTCTGTAAAATCACTGATCGTTTTCGGGTCATGAATATCTTTTTTAAAGGCAGCGCTGCCCATAAGTCCAGAATGACGGATCAGAAATGCGGCCTGTTCCGTTTCCTGCGCTGTCAGATCAAGCCGCGCGGCGCAGGATGATAAAATCTCCGCGCCTTTCTGTTCATGATCACCGCCATGGCCTTTACCGATATCGTGGAACAGCATGGCGATCATCAATGATCGTGTTTTGAGTGTCGGCGTTGCAATTTCAGAGCCCGAAACCTTGTCTTTCTGATTAAGATTAAACATAGAGGCCAGAATACCGACAGCGGTCATAATATGCTCATCCGCCGTATATTGATGATAACCGTCATATTGCATGAGCCCGGTCAAATGAGAAAATTCAGGCAATAAAGCTGTCAGCAGGCCAATATCATGCATCTGGCGCAGGGTTCTTTCCGGACGTTTTCCTGTCAGCATATCGGGCAGGTAAAAGGCATAACGGCTAAGATCATCACGCAACAGCGGCAGGCGGGCTGTAAGGCGGCGCAGCGCTTCGGGGTGAATGCTGAGTTCATGTCTTTGCGATAAGGCAAACAGCCTGACTGCATTTTCGGGGTTTTCTTCAAAGGCGCGGTCATGGGTCACCGCCAGTCTTTGGCCCTGGAGGATAAAAGGCACAGGCAGGTCGGGCAGGGTCGACGGCAGGCGCGCCTGTGTCAGCCGCGGGGCATAATGCTGCGCCTCCAGAAAAGCACAAAGGCTGCGTGTTGCCTCGCCGATATGGCGGCTGTGATTGAAATATTCGCCCATCATCGCCGCGGCCTTGGCTTGGCGATCTTCGCCTTCAAAACCAAGGTTTTCAGCCAGCTGCAACTGCGCGTCAAAAACCAGCTTTTCCTCCGCCCGGTTCTCGAGAATATGCAGGTTCCAGCGCATCCGCCATAGAAACATATAAGCTGATTTAAGCTGCTCTTGCTCTTCATCCGTCAGCAGGCCGGATGAAAACAGCATATCCTGATGATCGATACGGCCAAGACGTTTTAAAATCCAGTACAGGGCGTGAATATCACGAAGCCCGCCTTTGCCGTATTTTATATTGGGCTCGACACAATAACGGCTGTTGCCAAAACGGCTATGGTTTTCATCGCGTTCTTTTAGTTTGGCGGCAATAAAAAAGGGGATAGAGCTTTCAGACAGGCTTTTTTTAAAGCTATTACAAAATTTATTGTAGGCTTCTCGATCACCCCAAATAAAGCGATGATCAAGGAAAGCCGTTAATCGGTCATGATGCCCGGCCAGACTGTGTAAAAGTTCA
>JBNJDW010000028.1:0-13995 GCA_051745265.1 Pseudomonadota bacterium | reverse complement strand
GTGCCGTGATCAATATCCAGCATGATCCCCTGCGCGCCTTCAAACAACACTTTCTTTTGATCGCGCAGCGCCTCGTACAGCACCTGCCAGCAGGAGGTAATATAGGGGGTGATTTCGGGGGCAATGGCCTTGAGCTTTTCTGTTATATCCTCAGGGCCGATTTCTGCGGCGCCCAATCCGCGCAGCAGGGCATTATGATAGAATAGCAATTTGTCGATTTTGCCCGGCAGCGTTTCGGGGCTGAGCAAATCACACACCCGAAGGCCGCGCCGACCGACTTTATCTTCATAGGCAGGGCCGATGCCGCGGCCAGTCGTGCCGATCTTGTCTTTACCCTTGGCAAGTTCAAAGGCTTTGTCGAGCGCCGGATGCACCGGCAGGATTAAGGTCGCGTTTTCGGCAATCAACAGATTGTCCGGTGAAATTTTGACGCCCTGCGCGCTTAGCCTTTTAATTTCCTCGACCAACGCCCAGGGATCAACGACAACGCCATTGCCGATAATCGATAATTTTCCGGGTCTGACAATGCCGGAGGGCAGGAGATGCAGTTTATAGGTCGTATCACCGATCACCAGCGTATGGCCGGCATTATGGCCGCCTTGAAAACGGACAACGATATCGGCTTCGTCAGAAAGCCAGTCAACGATTTTGCCTTTACCTTCATCGCCCCATTGGGATCCTACTACGGTGACTGTCGGCATGTTTACTCCTGCAGATAAGGGTTAAAACTATTTTTAGCATGGTGGTGTGATTCTCCAAACTCAAAACTTCCCCTTGCTCTGATGTCCATAACGCGGTATCTAGTAGCCATCACAGCGAGACTAAGGAGATAACCATGTCTCTGATTGTTGCCAAATTTGGCGGAACCTCTGTTGCCGATATTCCCGCAATAGAAAATGCCGCAGATAAAATCGCCCGCGAGGCGGCCGCAGGGCACCATATCGCGGTTGTCGTGTCCGCCATGGCCGGGGTTACCAATCAGCTTATTGAATACTGCACGAATGTTTCCAGCCTGTATGATGCGCGGGAATATGATGCCATTGTTTCATCAGGCGAACAGGTCACAGCCGGATTGATGGCCATTGCCCTGCAAAAACGGGGCTTGACGGCGCGGTCCTGGCTGGGCTGGCAAATCCCGCTGCGCACTACGGATACACATGCCAAGGCCCGGATCGAACAGATTGAGACGGATGAGCTTAAAACGCGTATGTCGCGCGGTGAAATTGCCGTTGTTGCCGGGTTTCAGGGGCTTGCCACGGACAACCGGATTACGACGCTGGGCCGCGGCGGGTCAGATACGACAGCCGTGGCGCTGGCAGCGGCGCTGGATGCAGAACGCTGCGATATTTATACCGATGTGCGCGGTGTTTATACGACAGATCCGCGCATTACGCCAAAGGCCAGAATGCTGCCGAAAATTTCTTATGAGGAAATGCTGGAAATGGCCTCAGTCGGGGCCAAGGTTTTGCAGACACGCTCGGTCGAAATGGCGATGAAGGAACGGGTTGCGGTTCAGGTGCTCTCCAGCTTTGAGGGGGCCATCGGCAGTGAACTGCCGGGCACGTTATTGGTAGATGAAAGGGAAGTCATGGAAAAACATGTTGTAAACGGTATTACCTACAGCCGTGATGATGCCAAGATCACGCTGCGCAATCTGCCGGATATCCCCGGAATTGCCGCACGTATTTTCGGGCCGTTATCGGATGCCGGGGTCAATGTCGATGTGATTGTCCAGAATATTTCACCGGACAGTCATGTCACTGATATGACCTTTACGGTTCATGAAGGTGATTTGACCAAGGCGCTCGATGTCTTGAATAAAACGGTGGCAGTTATAGATAAAAAGATCGAAATAATTCACAGCACCGATGTTGTTAAAATTTCCGTGATCGGCATTGGTATGCGCAGCCATGCCGGGGTTGCGCAGACCATGTTTCAGACCCTGTCTGAAAAAGGCATCAATATACAGCTGATTTCAACCTCTGAAATCAAGATCAGTGTGCTGATTCATAAAGATTATCTTGAGCTGGCGGTCCGCACGTTGCATACTGCCTACGGATTAGATGAAAAATGAGAAGGGTAAATTTTGGCACAGTCGACGCCACATAACCGTAAAGCGGTGACAGAGGATCAGCAGGAGCTAAACCTGAATCCCCTGCCGGTGATGGCGGGCCTGCGCGAGATCATGGCCTCCAGCGGTCATGCGGAGGATAAGCTGAACGGCATTGTCCGCCTGATCGCCAGCCATATCGGTGTTGATGTCTGCTCAATCTATATGATGCGGGCCGGGGAAGTTCTGGAACTGTTTGCCACAATCGGCCTGAATCCGGAAGCCGTTCACAAGACCCGCCTGAGTGTCGGTGAGGGGCTGATCGGCTATGTTGCCGAGCAGGCCTGCCCGATCCGGTTAAAGGATGCCTGGCATAATCCGCATTTTGTTCACCGTCCGGAAACCAATGAAGAAGATTTCCAGTCTTTCTGCGCGATACCGATCATGCGTGAACAGCGGGTCCGGGGCGTGCTGGCCATTCAATCGCGCCAGAACAGTGCCTTTTCGGAAGAGGTCATAGAAGTCTTACAGAACATCGCCATGGTGTTGGCTGAATTCATTGCCTCTGGCGAAGTGATCAGCCGCAGCGAGATGGATATGACCTATAAACCGCTGCATAAACCCACACAGCTGAGCGGCATGCCCTTCAGCCCGGGATTGATGATTGGCACAGCGGTCATCCATAATGCCCAGCCGACGGTCAAAAAGATTATTGCCGAGAATACCGATCTTGAGAAAAAGCGCCTGCGTTCGGCCATTTTCAGCATGAACAAGGCGATTGAAAACATGCTGCGCCCGGCGGGGGTCAATGTAAATGAAGAAACCCGCGATATACTGGAAAGCTATCAGATGTTTGCCAAGGATCAGGGCTGGTTAAAACGGATCGAAGGCATGATTGATCAGGGGTTAACAGCGGATGCCGCCGTGCAGCGGGCCCAGATTGAAATCCGCAGCCGCCTGACCGGTCTTGATGCGCCGGTTCTGCAGGAAAAGATCCACGATATTGACGACATCAGCGGCCGTCTTCTGACCGCCATGGACCCATTTGACGAGGACGCCCCGCAAAAACCGGAACGCCCGGATAAATTTATATTGGTGGCCCAGTCGCTCAGCCCTGCGGCCTTGTTTGATTACGGTATCGAGCATATCAGCGCTATTGTCCTGACCGGGGGTAGTCCGTCAGGTCATATTTCGATTATTGCCAAAGCCTTGAATATTCCGGTGATGGGCCAATGCCGCGATGCGCTGCAATTCATCCGTGAAGGTGACAAGGTTATTGTCGACAGTGAAAACAACCTTGTTCATATTAATCCGTCCGATTATATCGAAGACCTCCATACCGCGCGGATTGCCAGCCTGCAAAGCAAGCAGCGGTCTTATCGTAAAAGACGTGATGTGCCCGCGGTGACAAAAGACGGCGTTGAAATTGAACTTTTGATGAATGCCGGTCTGCTGGCCGAGATCCCGTTCCTGCAGGACAGCGGCGCGCAGGGGATTGGCCTGTACCGGACTGAAATTTCCTTTATGGGCCGGACCCGGTATCCATTGGTCAGTGAACAGGCTGAATTTTACGGCAAAATCATGGATCAGGCCGGTGACAAGCCGGTGACGTTCCGCACGCTGGATATTGGCGGTGACAAACCCTTGCCGTATTTTACATCGCCTGAGGAAGAAAACCCGGCGATGGGCTGGCGGGCGATGCGGATTATTGTCGATCGTCCCGCGGTGCTGCGCACCCAGATCCGTGCCTTGATCATGGCGGCCAATGGCCGTCCTCTACGGGTTATGCTGCCCTTTGTTTCAGAAGTCTGGGAAGTCGATCAGGCCCAGAAACTGATTGATATGGAGTTCCGCCGTGCCTCTGAGCGGGATATCCCCTTGCCGGAACGGTTTGATCTGGGCGTGATGATTGAAGTGCCTTCATTGCTCTGGCAACTTGAAAGCCTGTTCCGGCGGGTCAGCTTTGTGGCTGTTGGGACAAATGATTTAATGCAGTATCTGTTTGCTTCAGATTCCCGGAGTGATATGGTGCAGGATCGTTATGATCCGTTATCACCACCGATGGTGCGGGCCTTGCGGCATATTTCGTCAAAGGCAAGGGATGCCGGGATTGAAGTCTCCGTCTGCGGCGAAATGGCCAGTAAACCGCTGGAAGCCATGGTTCTGGTTGCGCTGGGCTTTCGTTCCCTGTCGATGCCGGTACATGCGATTGGCCGGATAAAGGATACGATAAACAGTATGAAAGCAGCGCAGCTGTCGTCTTATTTGAATTTACTGGCAGAAAGCGGATCACACAGCTTGCGTGAAAAGCTTGAAAATTATGCAAAAGATCATAAGATTAACATTAAAACTTAAACACTCTTAAGGGTATGGGTATACATGTCTTCTGACTTGAAAATCGGCGAATATCTTCAAAAAATACGGGAGGAGCAAGGATACAGCCTTCAGGATGTGTCCTCTGCGATTAATGTCCGAAAAGGCCAGTTGCGGGCCATTGAGGAAGGAAAGATCGATCTTTTGCCCGGTAAAATCTATGGTGTTGGTTTTGTTAAAAGCTATGCCGGATTCCTTGAGCTGGATGCCGAGGCGGCTGGTAACCAGTTTAAACTGGAACATTATGCCGCACCGCCGCCGAGCGAAGAAGAACAGGCTGAAAAGAAAAAACAGGAAGAAAAGCTGATGTCCGGCAGCGGTGAGCGCGATAATCGTGTGCCAAGCTTGTTGGTTATAATTGTGGCGGCCATTATTCTGGCAGCCAGTTTTATCGGCTGGACCTATTTCCAACCCGATGATACGGAGTTGCAAAAGGTGTTAAATAACATTCCCGATGCACCGGAAGTTGAGGTTGCTTCATCAGATATTGATGTACCGGTCACACCGGGTCAGGCGGATGAAAATACAACGGCTGAAGAGACAGTAAATCAACAGGATAATATATCCTCGGTCACGACAACAACATTGCCAAAGCTGAACAGTCCTTCATCTGATGAAAATACGGCGTCGCCTGAACCTCAGCCTCAGATCTCGTCACAGGAACAGGCAGAAACACAGCCGCTGAAGTTAAATGAAACAAAAAAATTACAAAAACGTAACAGTAACTCACGGGTGACGTTGCGGGCAAATGCAGACAGCTGGGTCAAGATTACCAATTCATCAGGGCGCTCTTTATTCCAGAAGGTTTTGCGTCCGGGTGATGAATTTATGGTGCCAAACGAAAAAGGTCTGGTCATGGCAACGGGTAATGCCGGTGGCCTTGATATTTATATCGATGGGGAGCAGATCAATCCGATAGGCCGTTCCGGTGATATTATGCGCGGCGTATCCCTTGATCCTGAAGAATTAACGGCGCCGCGTTATTCACCTGAGCGTCGTTAAAAGTAAAAAGCAAAAAGGGTAGAAAAATTGGTTGAAGATCATACGCAAATCCGGCCCTGGAGGCAGATTAACCGCCGAAAATCCCGCAAGGTTTATGTCGGTGATGTCGCTGTTGGCGGCGATGCCCCGATTACGGTCCAGTCTATGACCAACACACCGACAACGGATGTCAAGGCGACGATTGCCCAGATCCATGACCTGGAAGAGGCGGGGGCTGACATTGTGCGCGTATCCTGTCCGGATGAAGCATCCAGCGCAGCGTTGAAGGAGATTGTTCCCGAAGTGTCCGTGCCGATTGTGGCCGATATTCATTTTCATTATAAACGCGGGATTGAGGCGGCAGAAAACGGTGCTGCCTGCCTTCGGATCAACCCCGGTAATATCGGGTCAGATGCCCGTGTCCGCGAAGTCATTCAGGCCGCCAAAGACAATAACTGTTCGATGCGGATCGGCGTCAATGCCGGATCGCTGGAGCGTGATCTGTTGGAAAAATACCGGGAACCCTGCCCGGAGGCCATGGTGGAATCCGCCCTGCGTCATATCCGTATTCTGGAAGACAATGATTTCTTTAATTTTAAAATCAGCTGCAAAGCCTCTGACGTTTTTCTGGGCGTTGCCGCCTATATGCAATTGGCCGAGGTCTGTGATTATCCACTGCATGTCGGTATTACCGAGGCCGGCGGCCTGCGCAGTGGCACGATAAAATCAGCAATCGGCATGGGCAATCTGCTCTGGGCCGGGATCGGTGATACGATCCGGGTGTCACTGTCGGCAGATCCGGTTGAAGAAATCAAGGCCGGTTTTGATATTCTAAAATCGCTTGGCCTGCGTCATCGCGGGGTTAATATTATTTCCTGCCCGTCCTGCGCCCGTCAGCAATTTGATGTGATTAAAACGGTAGAGGCGCTGGAAGAGCGGCTGGCGCATATTTCAACGCCAATGACCCTGTCCGTGATTGGTTGTATTGTGAATGGCCCGGGTGAAGCGCTGATGACCGATCTTGGTTTTACCGGCGGTGGTCGCGGCACGCATCAGGTTTACCGCGGCGGTGTGCCGGCGCACAGGCTCAAAGACCAGTCTGTTGTGGATCATCTGGTTGAACTGGTCGAGCAAAAAGCAGCCGAGCTTGAGGCTGAAAAAGCCGAAGATGTTAAAATACCGGCAACCTCAGAAATATCATGATATCCGGGTGATATCCTATATTGTTTTCACAGTCGAGTTGGGGCAAGATAGCCGCGATTAACTGGCTTAATGTCGTAGTAACGGAGCAACGCGCGTGTCATTTGAACGTAAACTTGAACAGGTCACTTCCCGCCATCGTGAGCTTGCCGAGCTGATGGCGATGGGCAATCTCAGCGGTGAGGAATTTACCCGCCTGTCAAAGGAATATGCCGATCTTGATCCGGTTGCGGAGGCGATTGCCGCGTTTAAGGCGGTAAAGGATGAAAAGGCTGAGCTGGAAGAAATGCTCGCCGATAAAGATATTGATAAAGAAATGCATGATATGGCCGAAACGGAGTTGTTTCAGGTCAAAAAAAGACTGCCGGCGCTGGAAAAGAAAATTCAGTTTGCCCTGCTGCCTAAGGATGAAGCCGATAAGAAAAATGCTATTCTTGAAATTCGTGCCGGTACCGGTGGCGATGAAGCGGCCTTGTTTGCCGGGGATCTGTTTGCCATGTATCGTAATTATGCCAGTCAGCATGGCTGGAAATTTGAAGTCATGGAAGCTTCTGAAAGTGATATGGGCGGTTATAAAGAAGTCTTTGTCAATATTTCCGGTAAGGATGTTTTTGCCCGGCTGAAATATGAATCCGGCGTTCACCGGGTGCAGCGCGTACCAAAAACAGAGTCCGGCGGCCGTATTCATACATCAGCCGCAACCGTCGCTGTTATGCCCGAAGCGGAAGATGTCGATATTGATATCAGTGAAAATGATCTGCGTATTGATGTGTTTCGTGCCTCAGGCCCCGGCGGCCAGTCGGTCAACACGACAGACAGCGCGGTTCGGATCACGCATATTCCGACAGGTATTGTCGTCACGCAGCAAAATGAAAAATCACAACATAAAAACAAGGCCAAGGGCATGACCATTCTGCGCGCCCGTATTTATGAAGCTGAACGTCAGAAACTGGCCGATGAACGTGCCGCCAGCCGTAAAGATCAGGTCGGCAGCGGTGACCGGTCAGAACGGATCCGCACCTATAATTTTCCGCAAGGGCGTGTAACCGATCACCGTATTAACCTGACCCTGCATAAGCTTGATAAAGTCCTGACAGGAGAGGCGCTGGATGAGCTGATTGATTCCCTGACCGCGGAAGATGAGGCCGATAAACTGGCGGAATTGACATGGTAACGGCTGCGGACGGGTCAAAGGCGGCCATGAATCGTACCGCATTATACAGATATCTAAAAACAGAACTGGTTAATGCCGGTGTCGATGGGCCGGAAACGGATGCGCGGCTGATTGCTGAAAAGTGCTTGAATATCAGTCGTGAAGACCTCGTCGTTGAAGGCAGCGTTCAGGTATCGGACCATGAAATCGAGGCGGCAAAGCAGATGTTGGGACGAAGGCTGGCGGGCGAACCGGTATCAAAAATTCTGGGGTATCGTGAATTCTGGGGGCTCGATTTTGAAGTGACCCGCGATACGCTTGACCCCAGGCCGGATTCAGAAACCTTGATCGAGGCGGTTCTGGCAAATATTCCCGACCGATCAAAAGCATTACGGATTTTGGATATTGGTACCGGAACCGGTTGCCTCATGATCAGTTTGTTATCGGAGCTGCCCCGGGCGACCGGCCTTGCCATTGATATCAGTGCGGCGGCGCTGGAGGTTGCGGCGCATAATCGGGAAAAACATGGCCTGACGGCACGCATGGCATTGCAGTATTGCGGCTGGCAGGATGTTGAAACAGAAGAGCGTTTTGATATTGTCATTTCAAATCCGCCTTATATTTCAAGGGCCGAAGAGGAAACGCTTTCAAATGAGGTCAGGAAATTTGATCCGCATCTGGCCCTGTTTGGCGGCGAAGATGGTCTGGCGGCTTATCGCGGTATTGCCGGCAGGCTGGCGGCGCTTTTGGATGAAAAACATGGATTTGCCGGTTTTGAAATTGGTTTAAATCAGGCGGCAGAAGTTTCGGAAATCTTTCAAAAAACAGGTTTTGAAACGGATAAATTGCATCGTGATCTGGCGGGCCATGATCGCTGTCTGATCGTCAAACCCGCGCCATGGCTTAAAAAATCTGTAAAAAAGCTTAAAAAGTGATTGATCTCGAATCCTGTATAGGGCACACTTAAACTGTCTAACGGGAACATTGCAGCGAAGTTGAAAAAAAATAGCACCCGGAGACCATTACAGTTCCAAGGCGTTATGTCTAAGAGACTGTAAATTGGGGAACGTAAAAAAAGCAAATAATCGGAGCAAGTATATGAGACATGGTTCAAACTCACGCAGGTCGCGTGGCCGTAATATGGGCGGCGGCAATAATAACGGTAACCGCAAATTTAATCCAAAAATGCACAGCTATGACAGTAACGGGCCTGAGGTTCGTATCCGTGGCAATGCATATCAGATCGTTGAAAAATACGTAACTCTGGCGCGGGATGCCTCATCTGCCGGGGATAATGTCCTTGCCGAAAGCTATTACCAGTTTGCAGAACATTATCAACGGATCATCAATGAATTTACCGCGAGCGTTGACCGGACAGATTCCGCGAACAGCGATGATAACAATAATGCTAAATCAGCAGACAAAAATGACAGACAACAGCAGCCGCGCGCAGAAAAACAACCGCAGCCAAGACATGAAGAACCGCAAAATCCAAAAGCCGAAAATATAAAAATGGTTGAAGATGACAAGGCGCCGGCGCCGAAAGCCAAAGAAAGCGAAGGCGAGAAAAAACCGACACGAAAACGGGCGGTGCGCGAAAAAAAGTCTGAAACGGTTGATGCCTGAAGACGTTATCAGCCGCAAGACCAATCAAAGAATTAAACGCCCCTTTTGGGGCGTTTTTTTTCATCCAGACTGTCAAATCAAGAAAAACATGCTATAATATTATATGTGGTTGCATATTGTATGGACCGCAAAAATGAATTGGTGGGCGCCGAAATCGGGCCTATTGTTAACATTTTTACAGGAGGAGTGCCTCAATGGACTTCGAAAAATTTACCGAGCGGTCACGCTCAGCTTTGCAGGCCGCACAAACGCTGGCTCTGCGTAATAATCATCAACATTTAAAACCCGAACATCTGCTGAAAGTGCTGTTGGAAGATGACAGCAATGTCGTTCAGAACCTGATCCGGTCTGCCGGCGGTAAGTTTGAGCCGATCCGCATCGGCGCTGAAAAACTGGTCGCCAAAAACCCTTCGGTTGAAGGCGGCGGCGCCCAGGGGCTGCATATGTCGACAGACCTTGCCAAGATTTTTGATCTGTCTCTGCAGACCGCAGAAAAAGCCGGCGATAAATTCGTCACTCTGGAACGGCTGTTTCAGGCGCTGGTGATGCACAAATCGGCTGTATCCGACCTGTTGAAACATAACGGGCTCAGCGATTCAGCGCTTAATCATGCCATTAACGATATACGCAAAGGCCGGACCGCGGACAGTGCCACGGCAGAAGACCAGTTGGAAGCCTTAAAGAAATATGCCCGCGATCTGACAGAAGCGGCGCGCGAAGGTAAGCTTGATCCGGTCATTGGCCGTGATGAGGAAATTCGCCGGACCATGCAGGTTTTATCCCGCCGGACAAAGAATAACCCGGTGCTGATTGGCGAACCGGGTGTCGGTAAAACCGCTATTGCCGAGGGGCTCGCCCTTCGGATTGTCAATGGCGATGTGCCGGAAAGCCTGCAGGGTAAGAAACTGATGGCGCTTGATCTTGGCAGTATGATTGCCGGGGCCAAATATCGCGGCGAATTTGAAGAACGCCTGAAAGCCGTGCTTGACGATATCAGTGCCAGTGCCGGTGAAATTATCCTGTTTCTGGATGAAATGCATACGCTGGTCGGTGCCGGTAAAGCCGAAGGCGCCATGGATGCCGGTAATATGCTGAAACCGGCTTTGGCCCGGGGTGAGCTTCATATGATCGGCGCCACGACCTTGAACGAGTACCGCAAGCATATCGAAAAGGATGCGGCGCTTGAACGCCGTTTCCAGCAGATCTATATTGCGGAGCCGACCATTCAGGATACCGTGTCAATTCTGCGCGGTTTAAAGGAAAAATACGAACTGCACCATGGCGTGCGGGTGACCGACAGTGCGATTGTGGCAGCCGCGCAGCTCTCCAGCCGCTATATCACCGACCGTTTCCTGCCGGATAAGGCCATCGATTTGATTGATGAGGCCTCTTCACGCCTGCGGATGGAGGTTGACAGCAAACCTGAATCCCTTGATGAACTGGATCGTAAAATTATCCAGTTAAAAATCGAAGGTGAGGCGTTGAAAAAAGAAACGGACAAAGCCTCGAAAGAACGGCTCGAGAAAATTCAGCAGGATTTAAAAGATCTGGAGGCTGAATCTGCCGAAATTACATCCCAGTGGACAGCGGAAAAAGACAAGCTGACCAGCGCCCAGAAGCTTCAGGAGGAATTGGAGCGCGCCCGCGTGGAACGTGAACAGGCGCAGCGCGATGGCGACTGGACCAAAGCCGGGGAACTGACCTATGGCACGATCCCTGATCTTGAAAGCCGTCTTGCCGATGCACAGGAGGCTGCTGAAAGCCGGATGATCAAGGAAGAGGTCACCGATAATGATGTCGCCGCTGTTGTCAGTCGCTGGACGGGTATTCCGGTGGATAAAATGCTGGAAGGCGAGCGGGATAAACTGCTGGAGATGGAAGACTTCCTGAGCGCTCAGGTGATCGGTCAGGAGGAAGCCATCGAGGCGGTCTCCAATGCGGTCCGGCGTGCCCGGGCAGGCTTGCAGGCGCAGAACCAGCCGATCGGCACCTTTCTGTTTCTGGGGCCGACAGGTGTGGGGAAAACTGAACTGACTAAGGCGCTGGCCGAATTTCTGTTTAATGATTCTCATGCCATGGTCCGGCTTGATATGTCGGAATATATGGAGAAACACGCCGTTGCCCGGATGATCGGGGCACCGCCCGGTTATGTCGGTTATGAAGAGGGCGGCGCCCTGACCGAAGCCGTGCGTCGGCGTCCCTATCAGGTGATTCTGTTTGATGAGGTCGAAAAAGCCCATCCGGATGTGTTTAACATCCTGCTTCAGGTCTTTGACGATGGTCGCCTGACCGACGGGCAGGGACGGGTGATTGATTTTTCCAATACAGTTCTGATCATGACCTCGAACCTGGGCGCCGAACATCTGATGGCGATGAAGGAAGATGATGATCCTGAAATTGTCCGTGAACAGGTTATGGGCGTTGTGCGTCAGGCTTTCCGGCCGGAATTTCTAAACCGGATTGACGAAACCCTGCTGTTCCACCGCCTGAACCGTGCAAATCTGGCCGAAATTGTCGATATCCAACTGAGCGAGCTGTATGACATGCTGGCCGAGCGCGGCATTACGCTTAATCTTGATGATGAAGCACGTCACTGGCTTGCCGAACAGGGCTATGATCCGGCCTTTGGTGCCCGTCCGTTAAAGCGGGTTATCAAGCGTGAACTGCAAAACAAACTGGCCACGCTGCTGCTGAACGGCGAAGTGTCCGACGGCACGACGGTTACCGTGACGGTTAAGGATGATGCGCTGGCCTTTGTCATGGAAGGCAAGGAGAAAGATAAAAAGAACGGTCAGAAAGTGGCCTGAACACAGAACCGGCTTTAACCATCCAATGCCCGAAGCATAATAGCTTGCTTCGGGCATTGTTGTTTTGGCTTTGGAAGGCGCATGTTTTAGAAAATCCGCTTTTCTTGTTGCCAAAACAAACCCCTTTCCCCTATCATACTTAAGGATGAATAGGGATATGATCAAAATGAAATTTTTAATACCTTTAGCAACAGTTGCCGTATCACTGACGCTTGCCGGATGCAGCTCCATGTTCGATAACAGTATCCAGCGTGTTGAATTCATCACTCAGGATATTAACGGGGCTGACTGCCGGGCGGAAAATCCGGATTATTCTTATAATATTTATACGCCGGACTTTGTTACCCTTGAACGGTCTTTATACCCCCTGACCGTGACCTGCCGGAAAAAGGGTTATAAAACAACTGTGGTCGAAGTGCCGGTAAAGGTTAATCCGACGACGTACTGGAATGTCTGGAATGGAATTGTTCCGGGCACGGCCTATGATCTTGGCGCACGGACAATCAGCAAATATCCTGATACCGTCATTATTCAGATGGAACCATTGGAAGAAAACCTGACCCGCGGTAAAAATGTAGTGCCCGCTTTTCAGGAAGGCCCGCCTGTTATCGCCGCGCCGCCGGGTGAAGTCTATATCGAACCCGCCGATAAAAAGGCCGAGCAGAGCCTGTCCGGACGTAATAAGTAAAGCTAGCCTGATCGTAAATATTTAACGGCATTTTCCTTACGGAACAGATACAGTAAGGTCCGCAGGGCGTCACCGCGTTCGGATTTTAACTGCGGATCATTCTGGATGATCAGCCGGGCATCATTCTGGGCGACCTGCATCAGATCACCATGAATGGACAGTTCGGCCAGCCTGAATTTGGGCAACCCGCTTTGCCGTGTGCCCAGCACTTCGCCGGCGCCGCGAATTTTTAAATCTTCCTCGGCAATGACAAAGCCATCCTCGGTATCGCGGATGGTGGTTAGCCGTTTACGGGCGGTTTCGCCGGATTTGGCAGAGAATAAAAACAGACAGGTTGACGCCTCTGCCCCGCGCCCGACACGGCCGCGCAACTGATGGAGCTGTGACAGGCCAAAACGCTCGGCATGTTCGATGACCATGACCGTGGCTTCAGGCACATCAACACCGACCTCGATCACCGTTGTCGCAACCAGAATATCCAGTTCGCCATTTTTAAAACGGGTCATGATCTCGTCTTTTTCCGCGCCTTTCATGCGGCCATGGACCAGGCCGACCCGGGGGCCCAGATAATCCTGCAAAATGTGAAAGCGTTCTTCGGCAGCGGCAAGGTCGAGCTTTTCGGACTCCTCGACCAGCGGGCAGACCCAGTATATGCGCTCACCACTGTCGATTTTCCGCTTTAGCCCGCTTATGACCTCTTCGATCCGATCAATGGACACAAGGCGGGTATCAATCGGTTTACGGCCAGCCGGTTTTTCGTCAAGGCGGCTGACTTCCATATCACCATAGGCGGCCAGTGTCAGCGTGCGCGGGATCGGCGTTGCGGTCATGACCAGAATATCGGCGTTCTGGCCTTTTTCGGACAGTTTAAGGCGTTGATGCACGCCGAAACGGTGCTGTTCGTCGATGATGGCAAGGCCAAGATCCTTGAAATGAACATCATCCTGAAACAGGGCATGGGTGCCGAAAATGATATCGGCGTCTCCGCTTTCGATGTCAGCCAGCAAAGCCTGCCGCGGTTTGCCTTTATCGCGACCGGTCAGGACAAGGGTTTTAAGGCCGATCGCAGTGCAGAGATCTCCCCGCTGTGGGGAAATGTCAGGCGCAGCTCCCCGGC
>JBNJDW010000027.1:0-14075 GCA_051745265.1 Pseudomonadota bacterium | reverse complement strand
GCTGTTTCGGTCAGATTTTTATAGGCAACTCTGTTCTTTATGTCCACTCATTTTTAGAACGCACAAAAATCGTCGCTTTATACATGTGCCGCCGTATAACGGCGCATGTTTTTTGACGGGCTGATTGTGTTGCCGACACCAGAATCATCCATGTCTTTGGGCAGCGGGCCAAAATAGGTCGTCGGGGTGTCCATTTGCCCGCGCTTTATGGCCAGATCACTCAGCTTATCGCAGAAATCAAACCAGCCCAGTTTGGGGTCCAGCGCCCGGATATAAACCTCGACATCAAGCTCATATTTACCGTTGTTCAAGGACTTGGTAGAGGCATCATCAAAACCGGCCTGCACCATATATTTGAATATGTCATGATTGGCATTTTGAACATCGATTTTGGAATTATCGATCATTTCCTGATAAAGGCTGCGCGCGGCTTTCAGATTGAGATCATAGACAAGCTGCGGCAATTTATTAAGATCGCCAAACGCATCCATGCTTAACGCCTTATAATGGAATTTTTGTTTCAAGCTGTCCGCCTGATCCTTGGGGTAGGCAAAATCCCAGTCTTTGAGGAAGTTTTTCTTCATATTCTCGACCTTGCGCATCAGCTCAAAAGCCTGATCAGCGCGCTGTGTCAGACGGGAAGATTGATCGCGGGACAGCGTTTTGAATTCTTGTTTTAAATCGGACAGCAGCACGGCGCGCATGTTGGATAAGACCGTCAGCGGGGAATCGGTAATGCCAATCTCGCGCAAAGACTCTTGTGCCGATACTTGATGGTCTTGCGTATAGAGCCGCCAGTTTTCTTTAAACTGTCTGACAGCTGCCAGTCTTTGGTCGGTTTCACGTTTCGGATCCTGGGCACTGTAATAAGCAGATTTTAAAAAATCAGCGGTTAAGGATTTTAATGTTTTCTCTGTCGGCATAATCAATTCCTTGGTAAAATTACGGTTATCGTGTCGCCGCGTAATGACGCATGTTTTTTGACGGGCTTTCAATATGGCCGCTGCCAAATCCCCCGGCGTTTTTATTGGGCATGGGGCCAAAATAGGTCGTGGGTGTTTTGATTTCATCGCGTTCTATGGCAAGTGTGCTCATTTTATGGCAGAAGCTTTTCCAATCCAATTCCGGATCCAGCGCCCGGATATAGACCTCTACATTATGTTCATATTGACCATCATTCAAAGATCTGGCCGAGGCATCGTCAAAACCGGCCTGAATCATGTGCCTGAAGATTTCTTTATCTGCCTTTAGAACGCTGGTTTCGGGATTATCCTGCATGTCCTGATAGATGTCCCGCGCGGCCTTAAGGTTCAGATCATAAACAAGCTGCGGCAATTTATTCAGGCTGTCGAACGCATCCAGGCTCACGGCTTCGTAGTGAAAGATCTCTTTCAAGCCGACATCCTCGGGATAGGCGAATTGCCATTCTTTAATAAAACGATCTTTAAGGGTTTCGACCTCACGCATCAGCTCAAACGCCTGATCGGCGCGCTGCGTCAGGCTGGAGCTGTCATCCTGAGCCAAGTTTTCGAATCTATGGTTTAAATCGGTCAGCAGCACGGCCCGTATTTTGTGCAGGGTTTTAACGGGCGAATCAGAAATACCAATCTCACCCAGCGCATTTATCGCCGGGCTCTGGTCATTTTCTGTATAGAGCCGCCAGTTTTCGCGGAAGGTGTTTAAAGCATCAAGTCTTTGATCTATATCAGTATTTTGATCAATGGCGCAGTTATAGACCGCTTTCAAAAAATCAGCCTTCAGCGATTTTACGGTGTTGCCTGTACTCATAATAAAGTCCTCTCTAAAAACACTAGAGATATACTCATTAAGAGCATTTGTCAATATCTATCAGTTGATTCTATCTGTTAAGCCCTGAATCTACTGTCTATCTGGGTTTAACCGTAGGTGAAGCCGGTAATTTTAGCTGTCTTATATTTGCTATCGGGCTTGACATGCATGACAATTTTGTTGGGTTTATCTTCAAAATCAGCATTGTGTTTATCAAATTTAACTGCCAGCCAAAACTTATTCTTAATCGCCGTATCTTGAATTTCATGCACAATTGGATCGTTATGATCTATTAAAACCGCGCGCGAGAGTACAGATTTTACTTTTACAAGATCGACCTCTTTATTCACATATTTGTCAAAAACTTTGGAAAGCGGGTTCATTCTTTTTCTCCGGCATTATTATGATAATACCTATTTACATATATTAGGATTGATCTGTCAAGGCGTTTCTTTTTCCACTGCCTTTGACGGCGGTGGGGGGAGGCCCGCATGGGCGCGTAAACCCATACCCCCGAACCACACTATTCCACCGTGACACTTTTGGCGAGATTGCGCGGCTGGTCGACATCGGTGCCTTTGAAAACGGCGGCGTGATAGGCGAGCAGCTGGACCGGGATCGTATACAGGATCGGCGCGACAAAGGGATCGACTTCGGGCAGGGTGATGCACCAGCTCGACCATTCTTCCATTTTGCGGCAGCCTTCGGCATCGGACAGCATCAGAACTTTGCCGCCGCGGGCGATGACTTCCTGCGCGTTTGAGGCTGTTTTCTCGAACAGATAGTCATGCGGGGCAACGACGATCACCGGTACGTTTTCGTCAATCAGGGCGATCGGGCCGTGTTTCATTTCACCGCTGGCATACCCCTCGGCATGGATATAGGAAATTTCCTTGAGCTTCAGCGCCCCTTCAAGCGCGACCGGGAAAGCCGTTCCGCGGCCGAGATACAAGGCATCACGGGCTTCAGAGACCGGTTTGGCAATGGCTTTGATCGCCTCATCATGGTTGAGCACGTCTGCTGCCAGTGCCGGCAGGTGACGCAGGGAATCGGACAGGCGTTTCTGGGTTTCGGCATCAATTGTACCGCGACGTACGCCCAGCGCCAGCGCCATACAGGCCAGAACGACCTGTTGGGTGATCGTCGCCTTGGTCGAGGCGACGCCGATTTCTGGGCCAGCCAAGGTGCGCAGAACAAAATCAGATTCCCGTTCAATGGTGCTTTCGATCGTATTGAGGATCGAGGTGATTTTCTGCCCCTCCCGCTTTGCGTAGCGCAGGGCTTCGAGGGTATCAAGCGTCTCCCCGGATTGCGAGATGAACAGGGCGACGCCATCCTCGGGCAGCGGCGCTTCGCGGTAACGGAATTCAGAGGCGATATCAAGCTCAACCGGCATACGGGCAATGGTTTCAAACCAGTATTTACCCATCATCCCCGCATAATAAGACCCGCCGCAGGCGGCAATGGTCAGGCGCGGCGCGGCTTCCAGAGCATCAAGCAGGTCATCGGACATGGTCACTTCGCCGGTGGCCGGATTGATAAAGCTGTTCAGTGTGTCGCTGATTACAGCGGGTTGCTCATAGATTTCCTTGAGCATGAAATGCTTGTATTTCCCCTTGCCGGTCAACGCGCCGGATTGGGCGGTCTGGCGGATTTCACGTTCGACCATATTGCCATTGGCGGCGCGGATTTCAGCCCCGCCCCGCGTGATGATTACCCGGTCGCCATCTTCAAGAAAGCAGATTTGCTGTGTCAAAGGCGCCAGCGCATAGCTGTCAGAGGCGACAAACATTTCACCGTCGCCATAACCGATGGCCAGCGGTGTGCCCTGACGGGCGCCGAAAAGAAGGTTATCTTCACCGGTGAAAATAATCGCGACTGCATAGGCGCCTTCAAGACGGTCCAGCGCGGTATGGGCGGCGTCAATCGGGGCCTTGCCCTGTTTCAGGTAATGGGTGACCAGATGGGCGATGACTTCGGTATCGGTATCGGATTCAAACCGGCACTGGCTTTGCTGCAATTCAGCTTTCAGGCTGGCGTAGTTTTCAATGATACCGTTATGGACAACCGCGACGCTTTCGGTGGCGTGGGGATGGGCATTATCAACTGTCGGCCCGCCATGGGTCGCCCAGCGGGTATGGCCGATGCCGATGGTTCCGGACAGCGGCGCGCGCTTCATCTCGGCCTCAAGATTTTTAAGCTTGCCTTCGGCCCGGCGGCGTTCGACGCCTTTGGCGGACAGGGTGGCGATACCGGCGCTGTCATAGCCGCGGTATTCCAGACGTTTTAAACCCTCGACCAGATGGCTGGTGATATCCTTATCGCTGAGTATGCCTACAATTCCACACATTATGAAGTCTCCTGTTTTTCGCGTAGCTGTTTTGCCCGCCCTGTTTTTTGTGATTGCCGGGCCCGGGCAAAAGCCATGGCCTCATCATCGACATCCGATGTAATTGTGCTGCCGGCGGCAATCAGGGCGTTTTTACCGATATTCACCGGGGCAATCAGCGCCGTGTTGGATCCGATAAAGGCGCCTTCGCCCACCGTGGTGATATATTTATTGTAACCATCATAGTTACAGGTAATTGTGCCGGCCCCGATATTGGCATGGGCACCGATATTGGCATCGCCCAGATAGGTCAGGTGGCTGGCCTTGGCGCCTGCGCCCAGCGTAGTTTTCTTGATTTCGACAAAATTGCCAACCCGGGCTTCCTCGCCGATATCACTGCCGGGGCGGAGCCGGGCAAAAGGCCCGATCACAGCGCCGTTGCGGATGATAACGCCCTCAAGATGGCTGCTCGGGTGAATAACGGCACGGGATTCAATCGTAACGCCGGGGCCGATAAAAACATTGGGGCCGATGGTCACATCAGCGGCAATGCGGGTGTCCGCGCTGAAATAAACCGTATCGGGGTCAATCAGGGTGACGCCGCCATTCATGAATTCAGCACGTTTGCGATTTTGAAAGAGTTTTTCAACCCGGGCCTGATCGGATCTGGAATTCACCCCCGCGGTTTCGGTTTCTGAAATATGGGCGATCCGGGTCATATAGTCATCCCGGCGGGCGATTTCGGGCAGATCGACCAGATAATATTCGCCTTGCGCATTGTCATTGCCGATCTGGTCCAGCCAGCCAAACAGCCTGGCACCATCAGCGCACATCGCGCCGCCATTACACAGGGTGATTTTACGCTCCTCAATGCCGGCGTCTTTTTCCTCGACGATACGGTCAAGCGTGCCATCTTCCTTGACGATCATCCGGCCATAACCGGTGGGATCGGCTGTCTCAAAAGCAGAACAGACAATACCGGTATCCGGCGTTGCAAGACGGGTGGCGATCATATTCTGCAGGGTTTCGGTTTTGATCAGCGGGGTGTCGCCAAAGACGATCAGGATATCACCGTCAAAATCGCTCAAGGCCTCTTTCGCGGCCAGCGCGGCACCGCCGGTGCCGTTGGCAACGGGCTGGCGGGCAATGGTGCACTCCTTGACTTCAGCCTCCAGCGCCGGGCTGTCTGTCGATAGCACGGTGATGATTTGGTCAGGGTTCAAGGCTTTGCACGCATTGATGACGTGGCGGATCATCGGTTGACCGGCGATGGGATGCAACGGTTTTGGCATATCCGATTTCATTCTTGTGCCCTGGCCGGCCGCCAGAATGATACAGGCAAGTTTATGTGACATGGTGTAAAGGTCCGAGAATACGTTTAATAACCCCATTGAACATGGCATGCCATGCATAACAAGACAAATCACAGAATGTTGCAGAGTGTTTCAGTCTGCCCGCTTTGCGGCGGGCACGCTGTCTATTTTACAGCGGATTTCTTTAACCGGTTTTTCCAGCGTTTTTTGGCCAGCTCCTGCATATCGATGGTGACATCGGTCTCGTCAACAATTTCAGAGCCAAGAAGCGTTTCGATGATGTCTTCCATGGTGATAATACCGCTCATACTGCCGTATTCATCGACAACCAGCGCAATATGATCGCGCTTATCAATGAAATCATTGAACAGCTGAAAGGTGTTATAATCATCTGAAACGGTGATAATCTCGCGTTTGAATTCTTTGAGCTGTTTGTCTTCCTGATCATCAATCAGATGCTGCAGCACATCATCTTTAAGAATATAGCCAATAATTGTTGTGTCTTCCGGACCTGCATAAAGCGGGATGCGTGAAAAACTCAGGTCTTTTTGCCGATCATAAAATTCGCGGGCGGTCATGTTCTGATCCGCGGAAACGGTTACGGTTCGGGGCGTCATAACCTCGCGGGCGCGATATTTTTTAAAATGGAGCAGATTGTGTATAAGCTTGGTTTCAGCATCATCAAGATGGCCTTCTTCCGAGCCGATTTGGGCCATGGCCAGAAAATCGGTCCGGGAAAAGACGCTTGCGCTCTTATCTGATTTGAAAAGCCGGGTGATGAACTGGCAGATCCAGATAATCGGCGCCAGTATTTTCAGAAGGATGTTTAAGCTGCGCACGGTAAAGGGCGCAAAGAACTTCCAGTTTGTCGCACCAAGGGTTTTTGGAATAATCTCTGAGAAAATCAAAATGGCCGCTGTCATGGCGGCGGGGACAATAAAGCCCGTAATGACCGGGCTGCTTTCCGCCCAGATTTTTGTCGCTTCCTGCCCGACGCCAATGGCCCCGATGGTATGAGCGATCGTGTTCAGGGTCAGAATACCGGCCAAGGGGCGGTCAATATTGGCTTTAAAATCCTGTAAGATCGCACCGATTTTTCCATCTTCGTTCAGTTTCACCTGCATATATGACGGCGAGATGCTCAACAATACGGCTTCCCAAAGGGAGCATAAAAAGGAAAAAAGCAAAGAAATGCTGAAAAAGGCTATAAGAGCGGTATACATGAAGTCCTGATGCTTATCTGTGAAACGAGGAAATTATGTCGTTTCTGAGCGCAAATTGCAATTTATTTCGGATATTTTTCCGTACTGCTTATTCAGCATCCCCGGCCGCCGGCGTCAGTTTGGACAGATCGGGCATATGCATATTCGTCAAATGGCCGACAACGCCGCCGTAATTGCTGGATATCTCGACACGGACCGGCACCAGTTCGCCGTCATCATGCAGGCGACCAAACCAGACTTCCGGCAGGCGCCCCCGTTTGCGGGTGTGGTTCTGCACGGCCATCCAGCCCTTGCTCATATCTTTTTCTTTGAAGCCTTCCAAAGGTTCAACAGTCACCGTGCATTTCAATGCCGGGCCGCTAAAAACAGAATATTTAGATTTTTCGATATGGGTCTTTTTGCTTTTGCTAAAGCGGATATTGAATTTGCGTTTACCATCAAAAGCCGCAATGCTGGTATTACAGCTGTCTGTTTGATCAATATCCTGAAAGGCGAGCAAAGTCGCGGTTAACATATCGGAGGCATTTCGGACCAATACGGGTTTAAAATCTGTTTTGGTTTCGCTTTCGCCATCTTCCGTTTCGATCATTTTGGTCGCTTCGCCTTTGTCAAAAACGATCTTTTTATTGCTCTTATCTTTCTTCCAGCGGGTAATAGAGACATGTTCGACCGGGATCATATCTGAATTGCGAATAATGCCGGAGGATTCATATGCCCCTGACCAGGGGAATAACCGCCCTATAAAACCATTGGTCTCAGCCGTGACCATAACATCATACTGATCAGTGTTTCTTTCTTTCGCATAGGTAGAGCGCAGGGCGTGCATGCCGCCGGCATAAACATCGTAAGACAGTTTATAATTTCCCTGTTCCGCTTTGGCCGGCGTGCTAAAGCCAAAGGCCAGCCCGGCCAGAACAATAATTTTTAAAAGTGCGTGCTGCATATAAAACATCCATTTTTTTTGTGTTATGGAATATAACAGGCCGTGCATCTGCCGTCAAGCCCTGTATCTCGGTCATTACCTTTAAAATGGGGGGAAGGGCGCGGAAGTCAAGCCAGCGATGAGAGACGGGAAGAAAAAATGAAGATTGCTCTATTGCTCAACAAGGCGGTATCTTCTAGGATATCTTTAGTTAAGTATCTGAAACGCCAATCTTTGAGAGCTCCATGTCCTTTTCTGTTTTGCCGCCGCATCGTGCCAGATCATTGCCGAAACCGGCTTTGACAATGGCCCTGTTATGTCTGGTTACAGCCCTTGTCGGCTGTTCATCGGAAACGATCCGGCATGCCAATAACCCGGATAAAGTGCGCGATCAGGCTATTGCAGCGGCAGAATCACAAACTGATAACCGCCAGCCATCTGAAACCCGGCGTTTATTTGCCCAGCCACTTCAAAGTGATGCGCAGCGCTTTGCCCGGCTGGAATATGAAGTGCAAAGACTGCGTGACAATCTGGATCGCATGGCCCCGGCTGTTGGACGTCTTGTCCGTATGGAGGAGGATCTGGCCGCATTAGTGGATGAAATGGAAACACTGCCGCGTGCAGAGTCTGAGTCAGAGGCCCAAGAGCGGGCTGAAGCGTCAGCGCCCTCTTCAGATCAAATGCGGGAGGCACCGCCCTTGCGTCTTGACCGGATGTATAACTCTGATGAACAACAACAGGCAAAGACAAAGACGCCGGAACCGACCAAACAGGCCGCGGTGAAAAGAGATTCGGCCGTGACGAAAATACGTTTCGGCGAACATGCTGATAAAACCCGGATTGTGCTTGATCTGGCGGGAAAAACAGATTTTTCAGCGCGTCTGGATGATAACTGTATGGGGATGACAGTCACGCTGCCCCATGCAGGGTGGAGCACAAGCCGCAGCTGGAAATCCGATGTTGCCCCTTTGGTTAAATCTTATCAGACCCGCGAATTGCCGGGCGGTGGACATCAGGTCAGCTTTACATTTTATGAACCTGTACGGATTATCCGTCAGGAAATCCTGCCACCGCGGGCCCATCGTGGCTATGGTCTCGTGATTGATCTGTTTAATCCTGATCTTCACACAAATTAAGAGGCTTTGCTTTAAAAGCACAGACACTGTGCCTCACGAATGAAATCATCGCTGTAAATCAGGCGGTCATTATCAAAAATCCGGCAGAGCGGTACAGCCCTGTGAAGCTGCGTGCTCTTCTTCATCGTCTGTCCTGATCGCACGGGCGGATCAGGATGCGCTTTGATCGGGCACTTTGATGCGGCTTTGACATTATTGCATGTCACTGTTTTGTACTCCCCGGTTGAAAATATAAGGCGCAGCAGATCACACCCCCGCTGCTGTGGTTATGAAAACTACTATAGTGTGGTTAATAAAAAGTTAACAAAAAGAATCTTTGGCGATATCAAAATAAATATTCTATATTTCTGCGTTACGCCTAAAGTGTAATGGCATACACCAATATGCCAATTTTAACCTATGGAGATTTCTATAATGAACAAACTTATGACTCTTGTTTTTGCCGCTGCACTGGTGGCGTCTTTATCAACGGCTGCGCTTGCTGATGATCATGGCAAAGCGAAAGCTGAAACCTCAGCCGATATGTCTGTTGAAGCTGATGAAATGGCGGATGAAACTGCCGAAGCTGTTGAAGAAACCGTTGAGGACGTCGAAGACGCTGCCGAAGAAACTGTTGAGGCTGTTGAAGAAAAGGTTGAAGACAGTGAATCTGAAACCGAAGCGTCTGCGGATGTAAAGGCCGATGACCATACAGATCACGATCACTGATCTTTAAGCCATTAAAAAATCCGGCCTTGTTGCGCAGATGCTGACAAGGCCGGATTTTTTTATAGGGAGGCTATCTATTTAAGCCTTATAAATCAAAGGATACGCCCTGTGCCAGCGGCAGATCGCTTGAATAATTGATCGTATTGGTACTGCGCCGCATATAGGCCTTCCAGGCATCTGAACCGGATTCACGGCCGCCGCCGGTTTCCTTTTCACCGCCAAAGGCACCGCCGATTTCAGCACCGCTGGTGCCCAGATTGACATTGGAAATGCCGCAATCACTGCCGGCATGACCGGTGAAGACTTCAGATTCCCTAAGATCGGTGGTAAAGATGCAGGCGGACAAGCCCTGCGGCACGTCGTTTTGCATTTCTATGGCGTCTTCAAAATCTTTATATTTCACACAATACATGATCGGGGCAAAGGTTTCCTCTTTCATGATGTCGGCGTGGTGGGGCATTTCAACCAGCGCCGGAGTAACGTAATAGGCATCCGGGAATTCATCTTGCAAAACCCGTTCACCGCCATGGACAATGCCGCCTGCTTCTCTGGCCTTGTCCAGCGCTGCAACCATCATGTCATAGGCATCTTTGTCAATTAGCGGTCCAAGCAGCGTATCGGCATCAAGCGGGCTGCCGATCCGAACGGTTTTGTAAGCGGCCTTGACCTTTTCAAGAAAGGCATCATAAACGCCTTCATGGGCAATCAGCCGACGCTGGCTGGTGCAGCGTTGACCGGCGGTGCCGACAGCGCCAAAGACCGTTGCGGTCAGGGCCAGTTTCATATCGGCGCTGGGGGTCAGGATCATGGCGTTATTACCGCCAAGTTCAAGAATCGATTTACCAAAACGGGCGGCAACTCTGGGGGCGACTTCGCGGCCCATACGGGTGCTGCCGGTGGCGCTGATAATCGGCAGACGTGAATCATCGACCATTTTCTCACCGATGCTGCGGTCACCAATGACCAGATGAAGCAATCCGTCCGGGGCCTGATCAAATCTTTTTAAGGCCCGTTCAAAAATGGCCTGACAGGCCAGCGCGGTTAATGGTGATTTCTCTGACGGTTTCCAGACGACAGGGTCACCGCAGACCAGGGCGATGCAAGTGTTCCAGGCCCAAACGGCAACCGGAAAATTAAAGGCGGTAATGACGCCGACGACACCGGCCGGATGCCAGTTTTCCTGCATTTTATGGCCGGGACGTTCTGAGGCAATGGTCAGACCATAAAGCTGCCGCGATTGGCCGAGGGCAAAATCGCAAATATCAATCATTTCCTGAACTTCGCCATAACCTTCGGAGAGGATTTTACCATTTTCGATGCTGACAACCCGGCCAAGATCTTCCTTGGCATTGCGGAGCTCCTCCCCCAAAAGGCGGACCAATTCACCGCGCACCGGTGCCGGTGTGGTGCGCCAGACCTTAAAGGCCTCATGGGCGGCGGTAATTTTCTGATCCAGGCTTTCCGGTGTATCTTCGGTAAGGCTGGCGATTTCAGCGCCGTCAATCGGGCTGTAAACGCGCAGGCTGCCGCCGGTAAGGGTGCTGGTATCGACGCCCAGACGGTCCAGAACAGCGTTAATGTCATAATGGGAATGTGATGATGTTTTCTCTGCCAGCACGGTGGATACTCCTTGTTTTTTCAGTTGTTGATGCATAGTTTAAAGATAATAGGACATTTGGACAAGGGGACAAATATGTGGAGCAAAATTGCCGATTTCTTAAATCAGGACCATGTGGAAAATCAGGATATAGCAGAAGACGGCACGCTTAAAATTGCCATTGCCGCCCTGCTGGTGACCACCGCGACCAGTGATCATGAGCTTGGCACGGACGAGGAACAAACACTGCAGGAGATCCTGACCCGTCATTTCGATTTACAGGCCGATGAAGCGCATCATTTGATTGAAGACGCCAAACATCACAGTCACCATGCCGTTGATCTGCATCGTTTTGTCAGCGTGATTAACAGTGATCTGGATCATGAACAGCGCAAACATATCCTTAAATATGCCTGGGAAATTGTGCTGGCCGACGGTATTATTGATAATTATGAAGATAACCTGATGCGCAAACTGGGGCCGTTGCTGGGCATTTCGCGGCGCGACAGTATTTTCCTGCGTGATGAAATTACAGAACAATAAAGACTTATAATTCTTAGACACCGTGCCTTTTTTTCTTAATTCAGATCTTGACGTTATGTTAATTATGAACTATGATCGCCAAGATTTTTAGAAAAGGAAGCCCGATGAGAAATTATTACAACAGATTAGCCAAAACCGGCAGAGCCAGCATCGCGGCTGCCGCCATGCTTTTACCGGGGATGGAAGCACAGGCTTTGCTTCCCGGCACTGGTATGGGCACTGGAACAGCAGGCGGCGGCATGGTGATGAGAATGGCTGTCATGTCCGCTTTGCTAGAGGATGAGTCCGCCGCAGCCCGTGAACTGCGCGAAGCGATCACCGACCCTGCACAGAAACCTGCCCATTTGCAAAAGCTGGGCATGGAACCATGGCAGGCCAAGCATATTTCATTCTGCCGTGATCAAAGCGGCCTTGAAGCCAGTCAAGATCCAAGCCTGCGCCTGTCAAAAATTGACGAAATCGTTGGCTGCCTCGATGAAACGGCCAAGGAACATCAGCTGGCGGCAGGTTCGCCAGAGGAAGCCATTGCACAAGGGATGGATAAACCGACGGCCAATCGGCATTTTGAATGCCGTCAGGAAATGGGCATAGAAAATGGCCAGCCCCTCAAATCCGCATTTAAAGCCAAAGTACAGGATTGCGTTACTGAAAAAGAAAATCAAGGGCAAGGTAATGGGCTGTTTCTTCTGTTGGGGGCTGCGCTGTTAGCCGGCGGCGGGTTCTGGCTGTTTACTGGACGTCCATCTGAAGAAAGACCAGAAGAGACGAAACAAAAAATAAAAATGTCTGAAAAAATAATAGCTGACAAAGAAAAAAGACTGCAGGCCCTGCGCAAGCATCGAAAACCTTGATTCAGGCTTTATATTTTGAACTGGGAATTTTCGCCAATATAAAGTGCACTCTGTTTACGGGCCGGTTCAGTCGGTTGACCTTATGTCAACTGATTGCCAGGCTTCCTGTTTAAAATTATTCTAAGGCGTATATTCCGATGAAAAAATATTTTACCAAATTGGCGGCAGCAGGGCTGGCATCAGCGGCGTTGTCTATGCCCGGCATGGCTGCGGAGAATAATCCGGCTCCTCTTGAAAATGACCAGACGATAACGCATATGCAGAAAAGCAGTTCGGCGGCGTCGAATGACAATCAAACCAATATTCATTTTATACGCTGCCGGGCGGAAATGGGACTGGCACGGGAACCTTCTTTGTCAAAAAATCAGACAAAAAACCTGCAAGATTGCGCCGCAGACAGACAAGACAGCTCAGACCGCAGAATACGTAACATTGCCCTTCTGTTCGGGCTGTCCATGTTGGTAAATATCGTAACGATGATAAGCTACGGTTATTATGCGGCCAAAAGAGAAGAAAAGCGTCAACAGCAACAGAATAAGACGCCATCGCCGCCCAAATCCGGATCTTAAGCGTTAAGCACTGTCGCGATTTTTTGAGGCTGTTTGATTTTCACCAATATGGCTTTCACCGCGCTGCCGGGCCAGTTCAACCTGTTTTTGACGTTCGGCAAAGCGCTGTTTTTGGGCCGCGGTCATCTGGTCGTGGCACTGCGGGCAGGAAATACCCTCGGCATATAAATCTGACTGTTTATCGGCCTCTGAAATCGGTCGGCGGCAGGCATGGCATTGATCAAATTTGCCAAGCTCCAGACCGTGTTTGACAGAAACGCGCTGATCAAAAACAAAACACTCGCCCTGCCACAGGCTGTCGGTTTGTTTGATATTCTCCAGATATTTCAGAATACCGCCTTTCAGGTGATAGACTTCTTCAAAGCCAAGCTGTTTCATATAGCTTGATGCCTTTTCACAGCGGATGCCGCCGGTGCAGAACATGGCGACTTTCTTGTGCTTTTTCGGGTCCAGATTTTGTTCGACATAATCGGGGAAATCGCGAAAGCTTGCCGTATTCGGATCGACCGCGCCTTTGAAACTGCCAATGGCAATTTCGTAATCATTACGGGTGTCGATCAATATGGTTTCCGGATCGGAAATCACCGCGTTCCAGTCTTCGGGCTCAACATAGGTGCCGACGGTCTGGTTGGGATCGACCTCTGGCAGGCCAATGGTGACGATTTCCTTTTTCAGCCGGACTTTCATCCGATAAAACGGGTAATTTTCGGCGGCAGATTCCTTGTGATCCAGATCGGCCAGACCGGGCAAAGTTTTTAGAAAAGACAATACAGACTGAATCCCTTTATCCGGCCCGGCGATGGTGCCGTTGATGCCTTCATGGGCCAGCAGGATGGTGCCCTTGACCTTATGATCAATGCAGGCGCGGTAAATCCTTGACCGCAAATCGTCAAGATCGGCGAGCGGCGTAAATTTATACAGGGCTGTCACTGTGATGTCGGTCATGCTGTAACCATTTATCCATCACGGCGGCTGCTGTCAAGTCTCCGGTAACATTAATAACCGTCCGGCACATATCTAAAATCCGGTCAACAGCCAGAATCATAGCGATACCGCCTGCGGTAATACCGATACTGGCCAGCACGCCCGAGAGAAT
>JBNJDW010000026.1:0-14346 GCA_051745265.1 Pseudomonadota bacterium | reverse complement strand
CGGAAGCTTGCCGTCAAGGCCGTCAAGCGCAGGGGCAGATCAGCTGCATCAAGAATCTGTTCGCGCACTGTATTGGTCAGGGCAACCTCTGCTGTCGGGATTAACCAGTCACCACGGGTGGTCTGAAACTGATCATCGCGGAATTTGGGCAGCTGTCCTGTACCATACATGCATTCTTCGCGGACCATCAGGGGGACCGATAATTCGGTATAATTATTCTCCTGTGTATGGACATCAATCATAAACTGACCCAAGGCCCGTTCCAGCCGCGCCATGCCGCCGCGCAGCACCGTAAAACGGGCACCGGACATTTTCGCCGCGGTTTCAAAATCCATCAGCGCCAGATCTTCGCCCAGATCAACATGGTCCTTCACATCATTCAGACGTTTCGGTTCACCCCAGCGGCGGATTTCGACATTGTCTTCGTCATCCGCGCCATCCGGCACACTGTCATCAGGGATATTGGGCAGGCTGCTCAGCAAAGTCTCAAGGTCATTCGCGACAGCGGCTTCCTGTGTTTCCAGTTCGGGCATTTTCTGTTTGATTTCGGCAACGCGGGCCATTTCGACGGTAGCGTCCCCACCCTGCCCTTTGATCTTGCCAATTTCTTTCGAGACATCATTGCGTTCCGTCTGCAAGGCCTGCAATTGCGTTTGCAGGCTGCGGCGCTGCTCATCCAGCTTTAAAATTTCCGGTGTTTGCGGGGCAAGCCCGCGGCGCTGCCAACCCGCATCAAAAAAATCCGGTTTTTCGCGTATAGAACGCAGATCAAACATTGTAATACCCTTTAAAGATATAATTGAAATTCGGAACAGAACCTCTCCCTCCATTATTTATAATGGATTTTCGCTGTTCGGTCTATGAGAAAGATTGTTTTTTCAGGCCTGATCCGGCCTGAACGCTAAGTTTTACGCCCGGCTTTTTTCTGGGTCAACCGGATTGAGACAATAGAAATCTCATAAAGCAGCATCACCGGTAAGGCCAAGGCCACCTGTGAAATAATATCCGGCGGGGTTAATACAGCGCCGATGACAAAAGCGCCGATCAAGGCAAATTTACGCTTTGCCGCCAGACCATCTGCCGTCACCAGACCGACCCGCGCCATCAGCGTCAACAACACCGGCAACTGAAAACAAATGCCAAAAGCAAAAATCAGTTTAATCACCAAGCCCAGATATTCGCTGACCCGCGTTTCAAGGGCAATGGCCATCATTTCACCGCCGCCCGGGGCTTCAAAACTGGCAAAGAATTTCCAGGCCGTGGGAAAAACAGCGTAATAGGCAAAAGCCGCCCCCAGAACAAATAAAACCGGCGTTGCGATCAGAAACGGCAGGAAGGCTTTTTTCTCTTTCTCATACAGCCCCGGCGCGACAAAAGCCCAAAGCTGCACGGCAATAACCGGAAAGGCGATAAAGCCGCCGACAAACATCGATAATTTCATATAGGTGAAAAAGGCCTCGGTCAGGCCGGTATAAATCATCCGCCGCCCTTCCCCGGGCAGGGCATCGGCCAGCGGCTGAATCAGAAATAAATAAATATCTTCGGCAAACAGATAGGCAAGGCAGGAAAAGACAATAAAAGCCAGCACGCTGTATGTCAGACGACGGCGCAATTCAACCAGATGTTCGACAACCGGCATTTCTGTCTGGCCTGATAGCGGGCTTTTATCCGCCGTCTCTGTTTTTGCACCGGTCATGATTTACCCCCGGTCTTTGACGGTGGCTTTTTTGCGGAAGCTGATTTGGCCGTTGTTTTCTGGCCCGTTTTCTTTTTAGCTTTCTTAGCCGATGTTTTTTTCACACCCGCCTTTTTTGCTGATGCGTTTGTCGAAGCTTTTGTTTTAGCGGGCTGTTTTTTCTGCTTTTCTGCTTCCCGGCGCCGTTCCAATGCCAATTGCTGTTCAGTATGAAAGTCAATATCTTCCCCGCCCGGAATATTGGATTTGGAGACAATATCCTGTAGCTCCGCCTCCCGCGTGACATCATCAAAAGTATCCGTCACCGCCTTGCTGACCTGACGCATTTTGCGCATGCCCTTACCCAGCGTATACAAGACACGCGGCAATTCACTGGGGCCGATGACCACAATGGCAATAATCGCAATAATTAGAAATTCAATCCCGCCGATTCCAAACACAAGGCTTTTCCTTTGCGGCTAGCTAGACTTTGGTTTTAGACTGTTCTGAATCTTTTTTACGGGCATCGGTCAGGTTATCCGGGGTCGTCCCGTCATCCTGATCCTTATCTTTATCCGTATCGTCTTCGTTCAGGCCTTCTTTAAAGTTTTTAATGCCTTTGCCGAGGTCCCCCATGACGCGCGGTAACTTGCCGACACCGAAAACCACCAGTACCAGTACCAGAATAATCAGAATTTGCGGTAATCCGATGCTCATGAAGCAACCTCCTGTTTGACTTTAGCCTTTTTATCAGAGCCCTCTTCATCAGGCCCCTCATTATCAAGGTAGGGATCTACGATATCAACATCAACATTGATATCAACATTTAATTCCTTACGGCCTTCATCATCGTCATCACCGAACAGCTCGCCGGTTTGCGGCATGGCTTCTATGGCAGGGCGTGTATCCAGCAATCCCGCGGCTTTCAGATCATCCATACCCGGCAGGTCTTTTAACTCGACCAGACCAAAGTGATCCAGAAAATGCGGTGTCGTCACCCAGGTCAGCGGGCGGCCCGGCACCTGACGGCGGCGGCCGGGTTTGACCCAGTTTGCCTCCATCAACAGGTCCAGCGTGCCTTTGCTGGTCGCAACACCGCGGATGCTTTCAATCTCGGCCCGCGTCACCGGCTGATGATAGGCGATGATGGACAATGTTTCCAGTGAGGCGCGGGACAGTTTTTTGGGCGTTTCTTTCTCGATGTTCAAAACCGGCGCCAGATCCTCAGCCGTTCTGAATGTCCAGCGTCCGCTGCGTTCGACCAATTCAATACCATGACCTTCGTAGCGTTTTTGCAGCATTTTCAGCATATCAGCGACATCATCACTTAATTCATCGGGCATGCGTTCGATAATATCACGGATATCAACCGGTGTGGCGGACGCAAACAACAGCGCTTCCAGAATACGGATACCATTTTCCAGATCCTGAACTTCGGGGGCGATCATCTCTTGGTCTTGCTGTATCTCGGTCATTTCTTACTCCGTATATTCTGTCTGCGCATTATCATTGCGTGATTTTCTGATATAGATCGGGGCATACAGCCCTTCCTGACTGATATCAATCTGGCCGCGTTTGGCCATTTCAAGCGATGCGCCAAAGGTTGAGGCAATTGCTGATTTTCGAACCACCGGATCCGCATCGCGGTCCTGAGGCAAAAATCCGGTAATATCCATCCAGTCACCGGGAATGCGGCCCAGCATGGCTTCAATCCGCTCCAGCGCCTGTTCCATGGACAACAGCTTGAACGGTTCAACGGTATAGGTTGAATATTCCTGCCGGCGCTGAATATCACCATAAGCGCTCAACAAATCGTAAATATCAGCCTCGTGAACGGATTTACTTCTGATCGCCAGCCCGTCAGGGGCGCCACGGGCAAAAACATGAGTGCCCAGTTGCGGGCGCATCAGTAACTGTTCACCGCGGTCCCGCATGGCTTCCAGACGGCGCAGTTGGAAGGCCAGCGCCTCGGCCATCTCCGCGCCTGTCGGCTCGTCATCTTCGACTTCTTCCTGCGGTAATAACAAACGGGATTTCAGATAAGCCAGCCAGGCGGCCATAACCAGATAATCAGCCGCCAGTTCAAGGCGCAGTTCCTTGGCCTTTTCAACAAAATTCAGATACTGGTTGGCAAGGTCGAGAATGGAAATCTGCGCCAGATCAACCTTTTGATCACGGGCAAGGCCCAGCAGCATATCCAGCGGGCCGTCATAGCCATCAAGCTCGAGCATCAGATGCTCTCCCTCTGCCACAGCCTGTTGCTGGTAGACGGGAACGTCGTCTTCCTCAAACTCAACAGTTTTTTTGCCGGTGCTTTCGCTCACTTTAACATCGCCTTATTACGATACAACATGACCAAGGGGCATTTTCTCTGCACGCCGGTTACGATACGGCAAGGCCGCTGATCAATTTGTCGTATTCTTCTGAAACAGCTTCTATATTTACCTGTTTTTTAGCCGATTGTCTAATATCTTCTGCGGCGGTAAGGCGTTTCTGCGTTAATTCAGTGACTTCTGGCGTGGCTTTCAGCACGGCTTCACGGGTCTGAAAATCCTGATTGCAGATCAGTGTCAGATCGCAGCCTGCGGCAAGCGTTTCCTTGGCAAGATCGGGCATATCGCCCTGCAAGGCCTTCATGGAAATATCATCAGCGATCAAAACACCGTCAAAACCGATTTCAGTGCGGATGATATCTTCAATAACCTTGGCTGAAAGCGATCCCGGTAGATCACCATCAATATGATTATAAACAACATGGGCCGTCATCGCCCATAACCCGCGACCCCAGCTTTGCTGTGCCATCTCCGCAAACGGCCTGAAATCCTGACGCCGCAGATCCTCGAGCGACGCGTCAATACGGGGCAGGTTATAGTGGCTGTCCACCGTGGCCCGGCCATGACCGGGGATATGTTTTATAACCGGCGTCACCCCCTGCTGCAGATGCGCTTGACAGATTTCTGCGCCCAAATTGCTGACCTGCCCGACAGTCTCGCCATACACCCGGCTGCCGGCTAGAAATTCATGGCTGCCGGGAACAGGCAGATCAAGCACCGGCGTACAATTGACCGTAATACCAAGATCAGCCAGTTGCTCGGCCATCATCAGCGCATTAAGGAAAACAGCCCGCCGCGCCTGATCCGGGCTATGCGCGGCCCAGTCCTTGAAAATTCGGGCAGACGGAAACTCACGAAACGCCGGTGATTTCAGCCGGGCGACCGTGCCGCCTTCCTGATCTATCAGGATGGGAACATCCGGCCTGCCGACAGCTTCACGCAGCTGGTCTGTTAACCGGCGGAGCTGATCGGGTGCCTCGCAACTGCGTTGAAAAAGAATAAAGCCCTGCGGATTATAATCCCGAAACAGCGCGGTTTCCTCTGCGGTCAGTGTTGTGCCCTGACAATCAAGAATAATAGCTTTCGCCGCTTTTACGGTATCAGCGGACGACAAGGCAAGCTCCCGGCGTCTGGGCCAGAATTTTCTCACAGCGGTTCCGCGCTTCGCTTTCCGGCAGAGGACCCGCCTTGACACGATAAAACACGCCCTTATCGCCGAGATCTGCACGCTCATAATCAACACCAAGATCGGCGATCAAGTCATTGTATTGCTTGACCTTTGCATCATAGGCCTTTTCGGCTGAAGCCCGATCCTGAAACGAGCCCATCTGAATATAATGACTGCCTTTTGCAGCGGGCTTGGCTTCATCTGCGACCTCATCATCGGCTGCGGGCGCCTCCGTCTTGGCCTCGGCCGGGGCTGGTTTTTCTGGAGTATCGGCCTTGGTTTCAACCTCAGTTTCAACCTCGGACGCATCTGCGGCGTCCGGTTTCGCCTCTAATGCTGCATTTTTCGTGGCTCTCTCCGCCTCAGCTTCAGTTTCCTGTCTGGCAACCTCTTCCGCTTTGACATCCTTGCTGGAAGATGTCTCGGCCGATGTCTCTTTCGGCTCAGCCGTTTTCTCTTCCGGTTCCGGCGCTGCCAAAGCGGCCAGACGATCCATCCGTTCCTCATCGACGTCTGTGGCCTCATCCGCTTTTGCTGTCTCCTCGGTGGATTCATCCTCACCCAGCAGGATTTCAGGTTCTGAACTTTCTGTGTCCTGTTTATCAACGCGGATGATCTGGACTTCCTGACCCTCTTGCGCTTCAGCCCGTTGTTCCTCGGTTAATTGTGAATCCAGATTCAGGCTTGAAGGTTCTGACATGGAATCGCGCGGCACCTTGATCAGCTTTGCCCGCTCGACCGGCTCTTCAGGTGCGGGAAGCAGATTTTCAACAGCTTCACTATCAGCAGATTCCAGTGGTTCAAAAACGGTGCTGTCCTGATGCGGAATGACCATACCACCCGGATTTTCTGGTGGCGTTTTATAAGAGGTTTTATCCGCATGAATAACCGGCAGTTTTATATCTTCATAGCGATCAGCGCCGCGAGGAAAGGCATACCAGACAACGGCCAGAAAAGCTGTCAGCACGACCGCCAGTATCAGCCGGATCGAAACCCGGCGCGGCTTGCGGTAATTCGATTGATGTTGCGGCTTATTGGCGTAAAGGCCGGACATCGGTGTATGCTTTGGATCTTCGTTCATGACTGCTCACTTTAAATTTTAATATTATACCTGCTTATTAACTATGCATTTCTTCGACGGGCTCAACCCCCATAATGGCAAGACCGGAGGCCAGAACCGTCATCATCGCCCGGACCAGCGCCAGACGGGCGCGGCTGGCTTCGATATCATCGGCATCCAGAAAACGTAAGCTGGCATCGCTGCGCCCCTTGCTCCACAAACTGTGAAATTCAGAGGCCAGATCATACAGATAAAAAGCAACCCGGTGCGGCTCATACGCCTCGGCCGAGGCTTCAACCAGCCGCGGCCAGGCCGCCATCACCTTAACCAGTTGCAACGTATCCGCATCAGACAATTTTGTCAGATCTGCATCTTTCAAGGTTTCTGCCGATACGTCCAAATCAGGGAACATTTCTGCCGCATTACGCATCACCGAACAGCCGCGGGCATGGGCATACTGAACATAGAACACCGGATTATCTTTTGACTGTTCAACCACTTTATTAAAATCAAACTCAAGCTCGGAATCCGGTGTCCGGGTCATCATGAAAAAGCGCACCGCATCGGCGCCGACTTCTTCAACCATCTCACGCAGGGTCAATACATTGCCGGAACGTTTTGAAAATTTTACCAGCTTTCCATCCCGCAGCACCTTAACGATGGAATTGTAAATGACCTTCAATTCTGCTTTACCATAGCTGAATGCCTGAATGGCCGGGTTCAGCCGGTCTTCATAGCCGCCATGGTCCTTGCCCAGAAGATTGACCATTTTATAAAACCCGCGGTTTACCTTATCGAAATGATAGGCAATATCGGGCATGATATAGGCCCATGTGCCATCACGTTTTTTCAAGGGACGGTCAGAGGCATCACCATAATTACTGGACCGGAACAATGTCAGCGGCACAGGTTCCCAATCTTCCATTTCCTTGCCGCGCGGCGGCGGCAGCGTGCCTGTATAAATCAGATCGCGGTCTTCAAGAAATTTAAAAGCCTGCGGCAGAACATTTTCAACAATTTCGCGCTCATTGGTAAAGACATCATGCTTGATACCGATCAGGCGGAGGTCTTCACGGATCATCACCATAATATATTCGACCGCAAATTCACGGATCGGATCAATCCACTGTTCTTCAGGTAAAGTCAACCACTTATTACCATCACGTTCAACCAACGCCTTAGCGACATCTTTCATATATTCGCCGGGGTACATCCCATCCGGAATTTCCCCGATATCTTCGCCCAGCGCTTCACGGTAACGCAAATGCGCCGTCCGCGCCAACACATCAACCTGCGTGCCGGCATCGTTAAAGTAATATTCGCGGGTCACCTCATAGCCGGCTTTCTGCAGCATATTGGCCAGCGTATCACCGACCACGGCACCCCGCGTATGCCCGGCATGCATGGGACCCGTCGGGTTGACAGAGACGTATTCGATATTGACGGCCTCGCCCCCGCCAAGATCCGTATCACCGTAATGCACACCCTCGCTGAGAATCTTATTCAGAAGCCCCGCCCAAACACTTTGTTTTAAACGGAAGTTTATAAACCCCGGCCCGGCGATTTCTACCGTATCGACATCATCCAGCTTCTCAAGTTCCGGCGCAATCATCGCGGCCAGATCACGCGGCGCTTTTTTGGCCAGCTTGGATAAAACCATTGCCGCATTGGTTGCCATGTCACCATGGGAGGGATCACGCGGCGGTTCAACAACCACGCGCGTCATGTCGAGATCGGCGGGCAACTGCCCCGCTGATGACAGATCCTGCAAAATCACCCGAAGTTTATCTTCAAAAGTCTTGTAGATGTTCACGCTTGTTACCTTTTATTTTTCTATAGTTTAAGACCTTACCGCAAAGCCTGATAGGTATCGAACATCTCGCGATGTTCCAACAATGCTTTGCGGTCCGTCATGCTGGCAATGTAATCAGCGATGGTTCGGGCGCGCCAGTCAACCTCGCTCCAGCCCTCCGGCACTTCGGCCATCTGAATACGGCATTCGATCGGCAGGCAGCGCTCATTCTCGAAAAAGGCTTTAAACAGGTCCTGAACGACTTTAAAGACCGAAAGGCGAATACGGCTGAGCGTTTGATTGAGGTAAAAATTCTCCCACAGAAAGCTGCGCAGCGCCTTATCATAGGCGAGCATTTCATCTGAAAAGGCAATCAATTGATGATTGGCGTTACGCACATCTTCGACCGATTGCGGGTTCAGCGCGGCAATCCGTTTTCTGGATTCTTTCATCACATCCAACACGATAAAGCCCATGACTTCACGGATGACTTCATAACGAAGGCGTTCATCCGGGCAGTCAGGAAATTCCTTGCGCTTGTCACGGACAATGTCACCGACCATCGGCAGATGCAAAAGATCATCAAGGGTAAAGAAACCAGCGGCAATCCCATCATCCAGATCATGGCTGTTATAGGCGATATCATCGGCAATGCCGGCGACCTGCGCTTCGACCGAGGCATAGGTTTCAAGTTTCAGATCAGCCTGATCTTTTAATTCATTCAAAGTCACTTCCAGATTGGTCGGCTTCATGCCGCAGGACAGCACCGGGCCGTTATGCTTGACCAGCCCTTCCAGAGATTCCCAGGTCAGGTTCAAACCGTCAAAGCGCGGATAACGTTTTTCAAGCTTGGTCACAACGCGCAAGGTCTGATCGTTATGTTCAAACCCCCGATACGGCTCCATACATTCCTTCAAGGCATCTTCGCCGACATGGGCAAAGGGCGTATGCCCCAGATCATGGGCCAGCGCGCAGGTTTCAGCCAGATCTTCGTCAATATTGATAGACCGGGCCAGTGAACGGGCAACCTGGGCAACTTCAATACTATGGGTCAGGCGTGACCGGTAATGGTCGCCTTCATGGTAAACGAACACTTGTGTTTTATGCTTTAAACGGCGAAACGCATTCGAATGGATAATCCGGTCACGATCGCGCTGAAAGTCACTACGGGTCTTACTGGCCGGCTCCTCAAAGATACGGCCCCGTGTGGTTTCAGGGCGGCAGGCATATGTTGCTTTGCCATCTTCACAGATCAGGTCTTTGAGTGGATCGGGATGTTTTTCAGACGTTTGTGCGATTGCCATATCGGAATACTCCGCAAAAATATTGAATTCATTGCCTTTATACCCCATATTAAGGGAATAAATAAAGGAGTTTTTCAATGGCGGATGAACGAACACTGACAATCAGCGATGCGGCGGCAAAACGCGTGCAGGGCCTGATTGATAAAAAGGGTGATGCCGGGCTGATGTTGCGGGTCACCGTTTCAGGCGGTGGCTGTTCGGGCTTTCAATATGGGTTTGAGCTGGAAAAAAATCGCGAGGACGATGATATCGCCTTTGAAAAAAACGGTATTACGGTGATTACCGATGATGCCTCACTGGATCTGTTGAATAAATCCGAGATTGATTTTGTGGATGATCTGATGGGCTCTACATTCAAGGTCAACAACCCCAATGCGGAATCCATGTGCGGTTGCGGCACATCTTTTTCAATAAAAATCAGTTGATCTTTTAAACCCCGCCGAAAGCGCCACCATGAAAATTGCCACCTGGAACGTCAATTCCATCAATGCCCGCCTTGATAATGTCATCCGTTGGCTAAAGGATGAGCAGCCCGATGTTGTCCTCTTGCAGGAATTAAAAACCGTTGAAGAAAAATTCCCGCTTGAGCCCTTTACCGAGCTTGGCTATAACGCCGCCATCCATGGTCAAAAAAGCTGGAATGGGGTGGCAATCCTCTCAAAACATGAAATCAGCGATGTCCTGCGCGGTTTGCCCGGTGATGATAGTGATGAACAATCCCGCTATATCGAAGCGACCATAAACGGCATACGGCTGGCCAGCATTTACCTGCCCAACGGCAACCCGGTCGATACCGAAAAATATCCTTATAAACTGGGCTGGATGGACCGTCTGTACCGCCATGCGGCTGAATTGCTGCACACGGAAATGCCGGTCGTGCTGGGCGGTGATTACAACATCATCCCCGAAGAGATTGATTGTTATAATCCGGGTGCATGGACCGGGGACGCCCTGTTCCGCCTTGAAAGCCGCCAGAAATTCCGCGCGATTGAGCATCTGGGTTTTTATGATGCCTTTCGGGCCATCAATGATAATACAATTGCCTACAGCTATTGGGATTACAAAGCCGGCGCCTGGCAACAGGATCATGGCATCCGTATTGATCACTTTTTGCTCTCTGCCCAGGCGGTTGACCGGATGGAGAACTGCGAAATTGACAAAGCCCCGCGCGGTGAGAAAAAATCTTCTGACCATACGCCTGTTATCCTGACACTCTAGCAGGAACATATAGCCTACCCCGTACGTTGATACCATAGGTATAACCAAAGCAGCAGGGAACCATGGCACAAAAACCAGACTTTAAAACACGGGACGAAAACCGCGGTAAATCGATCAGCGATTACTGGCCGCTGTTATCGCTCATTCTGATTTCAGCCGCGGCCGCATGGGCGATCCTGCAAGGCACGGGTGGCACCGCGGCGGGCTGGATGCATTATTTTATGGGTATATTCCTGACCTGTTTTGCCATGTTGAAAATCTTTAACCTGTCGGCCTTTGCCGATGGTTTTCAGATGTATGACATTCTTGGCAAGCGTTTTCGCGGCTATGCCTTGGCCTATCCCTTTATCGAACTGGGGCTGGGCCTCGCCTATCTGGCGTTTTTCGTGCCCTACCTGACCTATGTTCTCACCATCATTGTTATGGGTATTGGCACCGTCGGCGTGATCAAGGCGCTAAATGCGGGGCTGGATATCAACTGCCCGTGCATGGGATCGGTATTGAAAGTGCCGCTGTCGACCGTCACCCTGACCGAGGACATCGGCATGGGCGCTATGGCTGCAATTATGCTTGTGATGTAACGGGCTTGGCTGTACCTTAGGGGCCTGTTCTGACCGAATACAGAGGCCTTGATGGGATTCACAATTTTAAAGCTCGCCCTTGCCGCCGGGATCATCAGCTTTGCCAGCTGGCTGTCGGCTAAAAAACCGGAAGCCGCCGGATTCCTGACCGCCCTGCCGCTGATTTCGATTATCGCCATTGCCTTTTCCTATTGGCAGCACCATGATCTGGAGCAAACCACCCGCTATGCCCGCAGTATTCTGGTCGCCGTGCCGTTGTCCTGCCTGTTTTTTGTGCCCTTCTTCCTGACCGATAAAATTGTCCTTGGCTTTTGGTCTTATTGGGCCATGGGCCTTATTCTGGTGATTGTCGCCTTTTATCTGCATCAATGGATTATGAGCGTGCTGCCATGAAGATCGGCGTCTTTGATTCCGGCCTTGGCGGCCTTTTGATCGCACAATCCATCCGCGAGGCGCTGCCTGAACATGATCTGGTTTATTTCGGTGACACGCTGCATGTGCCCTATGGCCCGCGCTCCCGCACTGCCATTTACGAACTGACCCGCAAAACCTGCGATTACCTGTTTCGTGAACAGGACTGCCAGATTATCCTGCTCGCCTGTAATACCGCAAGCGGCGCCGCCTTACGCAAGCTGCAACAGGAATATCTGATCAAACACTTCCCCGACCGCCGCATTCTGGGGGTTATCATCCCGACCTTGGAAGACGTCAGCCAACTTGCCCACCGCCGGATCGGCGTCATCGGCACCCACAGCACGATCAACAGCAATGTCTATAGCGAGGAGCTGGGCAAACTGAACCCGGCGTTGGAAATTTTCAGCAAACCCACCCCGCTGCTGGTCCCGATGATTGAAAATGACGGCATCAAATGGATCGCCCCGATTTTGGACGACTACTTGGCCGATTTCAAAGCCAAAAAAATCGAAAGCCTGATTTTAGGCTGCACCCATTACCCCTATATCGCTGCGCAGATTCAGGCGGCAATCGGCAATGACGTCCAACTGATCTGCCAAAACCTGCTGGTCCCCGCAAAACTGAAAAACTATCTGACCCGTCATCCGGAGCATGATGAAAAAATCAGCAAAACAGGGCAAATGGAGTTTTTGGTGACGGATCAAGCCTCCGGCTACGGTTTCCTTGCCGAAACGGCTTTTAAAGAGCCGATTAGGTTGAGGACTGTTTCTTTATAAGACTTGCCGACGCCAAGATATCGGCAAACATACGGTAAATAGGATTACCACCCTAAAGAATACGCTTCGTGAAGCTAAAAGGGTTTATGAGGAAAAAGATTATGAAAGAATTGATTGATCGCAAGGGGCTGGTAACAGGATTTATCTTAATCCTAATAAGCTTATTTTTATCAAAATACAGCAATCTTTTTTGGGTGGTTATTGTGGTTGTAATCATTGCAATACTCTTATTGTGGATATGGGAATCCCGTCAAAACTCTCCACCCATTCAAATCTCTGAGGCCAAGCAAACACCTGATTTTGACAATACACCACTAACTGATGACGAAATATTCGTATTAGAGGCCATTCTGCAAGAAGGAGCGGAATGCAACATACAAAACTTAAGCGCAAAACTTCCTAACCGGGTTTTTGGCTATGGAAAGTTTCAACTTCTGGCTAAACACCTTGAAAAAAAAGGCCTTATAGAAAAAACAAAAAAATCCAATGTTGAGATTTCCCCTCACGGATACAAACAACTCAAAGCTCAAGATAAGAACTCATAAGGCACCAACGGTATTAAAAAAATTGAATCATTGAATAAATGGTGCTGCCAGAGTGAATTGAACACTCGACCTCACCCTTACCAAGGGTGCGCTCTACCCCTGAGCTATGGCAGCAGCAAGGTAGCCATTTATTACATGACCCAAAGGCGGGATGCAAGACAAAATACGCGATATTTTTAAAGTTATTTTGCGGTGCTGCCGTTTCCTGTCTTGATTTTCCGGCGCGGGTTTTCTAATCTGCGTCATCATGACCTCAACCGATACAGACAAGAAAAAAGACAAATTTGACAAGCGGGCCGCGAATTTGCGGGCGAATCTGCAGCGCCGCAAGGCCCAGACGCGCCGTCAAAAAGACGCCGACCCCAAAGCCCCCACAGACAAGGATTAACCGCAATGCCGATTATGCCCGACCACTGGATCCGCCAAAAAGCGCAGGAACAGCAGATGATCACGCCTTTTGAAGAAAAACTCAGCAAGGACGGGGTCATTTCCTATGGCCTGTCATCCTACGGCTATGATGCCCGGGTTTCCGATGAATTCATGATCTTTACCAATGTTGATAACGCGATTGTTGATCCCAAGAAATTTGATAATCAAAGCTTTGTCGAGCGGAAAACCGATATCTGTGTTATTCCGCCTAACAGCTTTGCTCTGGCCCGGACGGTTGAGACCTTTAAAATCCCGCGCGAAGTGCTGGTCATCTGCCTTGGCAAAAGCACCTATGCCCGCTGCGGGCTGATCGTCAACGTCACCCCGCTGGAGCCGGAATGGGAAGGTCAGGTCACCCTGGAAATTTCCAACACCACCCCGCTGCCGGCCCGGGTCTATGCCAATGAAGGCATCGCCCAGTTCCTGTTTTTCAAGGGCGACAGCATCTGCGATACGTCTTACGCAGACCGCAGCGGTAAATATATGCAGCAGCAAGGCGTTACGCTTCCGAAATTATAGGCCGACAGTGGTCCAGTATAAGGCAACATATCATGAGCAAAATTATCATAGAGGGCGGCGCGGCGCTAACCGGCGAAATTGAAATAAGCGGCGCCAAAAACGCAGCATTGCCGTTAATGTGCGCCTGTTTGCTTTCAACAGCGCCGCTGACATTGACCCATGTGCCCAATCTGCGCGATATCCGTTCCTTGGTTGAACTGCTTGAAAGCCTTGGCGTTCAAATATCCTCTGAAAAGGGCCGGATTGCCATGGATGCCGGCACGCTTACCAGCACGACAGCGGCCTATGATCTGGTCCGTAAAATGCGCGCCAGCGTGTTGGTGCTGGGGCCGCTTGTTGCCCGCAATGGTGAGGCCAGCGTTTCCCTGCCCGGCGGCTGCGCGATTGGCACCCGGCCCGTTGATCTTCACCTGATGGGGCTGGAGGCGCTGGGCGCTGAAATCCGGCTGGAAGGTGGCTACATCCATGCCATCGCCAAAGACGGACTAAAAGGCGCCAACATCACCTTCCCCAAGGTTTCAGTCGGCGCCAC
>JBNJDW010000025.1:0-14375 GCA_051745265.1 Pseudomonadota bacterium | reverse complement strand
AAAAATGGCGCCAAGCCAAAACCTCATTCCATGCCTGATGGACAGGAAATAAGCTTAAGCGAATACGGAAAGAGCATTGGCTGCTCTGCCGGCGTGACCAACAGAATCATGGAGGCAGAACAGGGATTGCTCCATGTTCAGGGCGCTAAATTTGCGGCTCCACCCGCCCGGCAAATATAATAAAAATTTCTTGATTGAAACAAAACAGCTCGGCATTTACCGGGCTGTTTTTCTTTATAAATAATACTGTTCGATATGTTTTTTCAAAAGGGCGACATTTTTCTTATTGGCCTTAAAGCCGATGTCAAAGATATCCCCGACCAATGGGATAAAACCGATCAGCCAATCTACAGCACTATTACTGACCATGCGGGCCTTTACATGCCAGGGCAGTTGGTATTTAGACGCTTTGCCAATGATATACGCACTGACCGTCGCAGTCAGCGTATCACCAACGACGGGGATCAGACCGATCAGACCATCAAGACCTATGCCAAAACGGGTGCCGGGCACTGTAAAGCTGGAATCCATCAAATGGGCAAGTTTCTCCAGCGACTTTAAGTCGGCCTCTATAGTTTTTTTATCCATGATAAATCAACGCCCCGGCTTTGGTGGCATATGCGTTGGCGCAGAAGGACTGGTCAGGACTGAAGGCGCCTGACGATAGGACATTTCATTAAAGACTTTGGAAATATCCTGTTTCCATTCATTGTTATATTTATGAATCAGACGATCCGCCCAGTTAAGCCCGCTATTGGCAATTTCGTGTAAAGGCTCAAGATATTGGATTTCGTTACGGCCCTGGTCATCCAGAATATTACGGTTTTTGAGCCCCTGCTCGCTCAGCGCCAGTAGATTCAGGGCAACATCCTGCACTGTTCCCCCCAAAAACGGTGTTTGCAACCCTGTGGCCGGTGTCTGTTCGCGCAGATATTCACGGTCCTCCGCACTCCAATGACGGACCATTTCATAAGCATGATCAAGCATATTGTCATCATACATCAAACCAATCCATAAAGCCGGCAAGGCCTTGATCATTTCGGCAGGGCCGCTGTCAGCACCGCGCATTTCAAGGAACTGGCGCAGACGGACTTCCGGCCATATACAGTTCAGGTGATTTTCCCAATCATTCAATGTCGCTTTCTTGCCCGGACTGGCCTCAAGCTGTCCGGCCATAAAGTCACTGAATGTCGCATCAGGGGTGCCTTTGAAATGGCCGTTTTTATAGATCCCCATCAAAGGCATCTCATTCAAGGCATATGCGGCAAAGCGTTCAAAGCCAAAATCCTTTTCAAAGGCGACCGGCAGCATAAACCCATAACGGCCATCAACAGCATTATGAACGATATGGCTGCGCGTGCTCTGATATCCGCTCGGCTTGCCATTTTTAAAGGGGGAATTGGCACAAAGCGCCGCTACAATCGGCTGCAATGCCAGACTGACTCTGAGCTTTTTGACCATATCCTGTTCGTTGACAAAGCCCATATTCACCTGGGTCGAGGCCGAGGCATACAGCATATGCATGGCTTTTTTCTCCGGCCCATCCATTTCGCACATGCGTTTCTCATAGCTTTTATAACGGCTTTTGGGAATACGCGGCAGATTGTGATAATCCTGCACCGGATGATAACCAAGCCCCATACAGTCAATGCCGATCTTGCGCCCGACCTCTATCACTTCATCAATCTGGCGATCAATTTCATTGGCAACCTGATGCAGCTGGCTGTAAATCGGTGTTGAATGTTCGATCTGGCCTGACGGTTCCAGCGATACATTGGCATTATCGCGGGTAAGCTCAATAATCCGGCCATCTTCGGTGACCGCGGCCCAGCCTTTGTCCTGTAGTTTCTCAAGAAGCTTTTCAATGCCTTTTTTGCCATTAAAACCGGCGGCTTTCAGATTGCTTTCCTTGAACAGAATCTTTTCATGCTCCGCGCCAATAACAAGATTCTTTTTTGGCGTCGAGCCTGCTTCAAGCCAACCCGCCAGATCCTGCAAATTACGGACAACCCGTTTCGATTTATTGGCCGCTTTTGACACTGTTCAACATTCCTTTGCCCCAATGGGTGTATATTAGATTTTTATATCTGCCATTTAAGAAGAAAATAAACCTTATGTCAATCATATTACATATTCTTCAGGCATCAGGGCTGAAACTGCAATAGGGTCAAGGCGGCAATCGCCGCTGTTTCTGCCCGCAGGACCCGGTTCCCAAGCGACAGGGGCGTTATCTGTTTTGCCTCCAGAAACCTGCGCCGCTCTTCCTCTGAAAAGCCCCCTTCGGGCCCAATGATCACGCCGCGTGCGCCCGTGCTGGCGGGCCAGTCTTTGACGGATTGCTGGTCTTCCTGCCTCTCCAGGGCGACATATATCTTTGCTGACCCCGTAACAGCCGCCAGGCATTCCGGCAATGATTGCATATTATGCAGTTTTGGCAGGCTGAGGCCTTCGGATTGCTCTGCCGCTTCCCTGATAATATTTTCCAAACGATCGGCGCGGATTTTGCGGGTGTTTGAATGATCCATGATCACCGGATAAATCTGCGTCACGCCAAGCTCGGTTGCCTTTTGGATGACAAGATCGGTTTCCGGCTTTTTCAACGGGGCGAAAATCAGGATCAGATCGTCTTCCGGGGCAGGCTGTTCGCGCAAAACAGAAATGGCCGCTGCCGCGCCTTTCTTTTTTGACAGGCTGCTCAGTTCATATACCCATTCCCCATCATGGCCGTTAAACAGCCGCAGGTGATCGCCCGCTTCGCGGCGCAGGACATTGCGTAAATAATGGACATGCTCAATCTCCAGCGTCGCAATGCATCCTTGACCAAGGGGTTGGTCTATATATAGTCTTGGAAGGTTCTTAAACTTTGTATCAGGCGACATATGAGCTCCAAAAAAATTTCTTCACATCCCCATACCGATATTCGCACTGACGGCTGGGCCGATAAAATGCCGCAAAGCTGGCAGCCCTATCTGAAACTTGGCCGGTTTGATCGGCTGATCGGCGTCTGGCTGACCCTGTTTCCGGCCTACTGGTCAATGACTCTGGCCGCCGGTGGTCTGGCTGTTGATCAGATTCCTTTATACCTGCTGTTTTTATGCGGTGCAATTCTAATCCGGGCCGCGGGCTGCGTCATTAATGACCTTTGGGATCGCGAGCTGGATAAATCCGTCGCCCGCACTGCTGTCCGGCCTTTGGCCAGTGGCACCGTTTCTGTACGTCAGGCGGGTATTTTTCTTGGCCTTTTACTGGCCGGCGCCGGCCTGATCCTGCTGCAATTACCGATCAAGGCCATTCTGGTCGGCTGTTTTGCGATTATACCGATTATTCTCTACCCATTGATGAAACGCATTACTTATTGGCCGCAGCTGTTTTTGGGCGTCACTTTTAACTTAAGTGTTTTTATCGGCTGGTTTTCAATCCGTCCTGATATGACGCTGACACCGGTCCTGCTGTATATCGCCGCGATTTTCTGGACAATTGGCTTTGATACGATTTACGCCCATCAGGACATTGAAGATGATCTGAAAATCGGCATCAAATCAACCGCGATCCGCTTTGGCGCGCACAGCAAACGCTATGTCGGCCTGTTTTATACAGGCATGCTCAGCCTGCTGGCGGCGGCATTTTTTCCGGTCTGGCATCTGGCCCTGCCCGGCGCTGTTTATGCGGCCTGGCTGATCCGGAACTGGAACCCTGCTGATCTGAAAAACTGCCTTGCGACCTTTAAATCAAATGCCCTTTTGGGGCTGATTATCTGGTTAAGCCTGCTTAGCGGTTTTCTGCTGATCCACTAAATTGTCAGAAAGCGCACCCGCCAGATAGCGCAGCCGTTGTGCAGCCAGAACCAGCATGGCGATATTCTGCAGCGGTGCATGCCAGATTTCTTCAAGCAACTGATCCATCATCGCCATATCGGCCTGATTGTCTTCCACCCATCTTTCAATATAAGATGCATTCTTTTTCGGGCAGCCATAAGCCTTGATAATGGTTTCAGTGATTTTTGCCTGATAGATATACAGATCATCATTAAGACCGCCCAGAACACGGGCCTCCCAATGATTTTCTGCTTTTGCCTGACGGATTTCTTCGCGCAGCAGATCAATCTGCAAACGTTTGCCAACATCGAAATAGGTTTTGGCAATAGACTTCAGATCACTTGAACAGGTTTCATTGATCGTCAGAATATCACAGGCCGATACCAGAATACGCAGTCTGGACAGCTTTCTTGACAGATTTTCCGGCAATCCATCGACTTTGAAACCATTTTCGATCATCTGCATCCGGTCCAAAAGATAATCCGGCAGGACATCTTCAAGACAATCGGTCAGCTTTTCAACACCGGGTTTCAAGAACCCAATGTAGTCCTGTGTCACAATTTCATTGCTTTCATGGCGCAGCACCCAGGTGACCGCCCGCTTTAACAGGTTAAAGACCTCCATCAGGGCTTCGGTCTGAATTTCGGCACTGACTTTATTATCCAGCGCTTCTATTTCATGCCATAATTCACGGGTGCCGAAGGCCTCTACACCAATCACAAAGGCCCGAGCAACGTTCGAAGCCCGCGCGCCGGTTTTATCGATCCGTGATTTCACAAAGACCGGTCCCATGCGGTTAATCAGCGTATTGACAATATTGGTCGTGATAATCTCACGTCTCAGCTTGTGATCCTTGATCTCTGTATCGTATTTCTGCAGTTCATCCGGGAAATATTCAAACAGCCACCGCAGACTGCCTTCCTCATTCGGCAAACGGGAGCCCAGCAGTTCTTCATAGAACTGGATTTTAGAATAGGCCAGAATGACCGCGAATTCAGGGCGGGTAAAGGCTTCACCATTGTTAATCATCCGCTCCAGCGTTTCATCATCGGGCAGGCCTTCGATCTTACGATCCAGAATCTGCCGTTTTTCCAACTGGCGGATATAGGCAATATAGCGGGCCATTTGCTCGGGCCCGTCATATTGGCACATGGTCAAGGCCTGGGTTTGCTGGTAATTATCCTGCAACACCAGTTTGCCGACCTGTTCGGTCATATTGACCAGCAGTTCATCCCGCTGTTTCAAGCTCATATCCTGATTTTTCATGACATCATGCAGCAGAATTTTAATATTAACTTCATGATCCGAAGTATCAACACCGGCCGAATTATCGATAAAGTCCGTATTCAGCCGTCCACCGCGCTCGGCAAACTCGATCCGCGCCCGTTGAGTCATCCCCAGATTAGCCCCTTCACCAATAACCTTGGCCCGGACTTCCTTGCCATCAATGCGCAGATTATCATTGCCCCGGTCATCGGCATCGGCATGGCTTTCCGTTGTGCCTTTGATATAGGTCCCGATACCGCCGAACCAAAGAAGTTCAGCTTCGGCCTTTAGCATCGCGCGGATCAGTTCACCCGGTGGCACCTCATCTGTTTCAAGCCCGAAACAGGCCTGAATTTCCGGTGTCAGCTTTAATTTCTTGGCCGAGCGTTCATAAATCCGTCCGCCTTTTGACAGTTTATCTTCATTATACTCGCCCCAGCCGCCGCGGGCTTTGAACAGCCGCTGACGTTCTTTAAAGCTTACCGCGGAATCCGGATCAGGATCGCAGAAAATATGCAGATGGTTGAAGGCCCCTAGCAATTGGATGTGTTTTGACAACAGCATACCGTTGCCAAAGACATCGCCGCCCATATCACCGACCCCAATACAGGTGAAATCTTCTTTCTGGATATCCTTGCCGCGTTCACGGAAATGACGTTTAACAGATTCCCATGCCCCGCGGGCCGTGATGCCCATTTCCTTATGATCATAACCGGCAGACCCGCCCGAGGCGAAAGCATCGCCCAGCCAGAAATCTTCAGCAACCGACAAGCCATTGGCAATATCCGAGAAGGTTGCCGTGCCCTTATCGGCCGCCACAACCAGATACGGATCATCCCCATCGTAACAGACCGTATTTTCGGGTTTGATCACTTTACCGGCGCGGTTATTATCGGTCAGATCCAGCAAAGCCTGAATCATGATTTTGTAACAGGCAATGCCTTCTTCCTGTATTGCCTGACGATCGCCGCCTTTTGGCGGGTTTTTGACGACAAAGCCGCCTTTGGCCCCGACTGGAACAATCACCGCATTTTTAACCATCTGCGCTTTGACAAGGCCCAGCACTTCGGTGCGGAAATCATCATGACGATCAGACCAGCGAATACCGCCACGGGCAATGGCGCCACCGCGTAGATGAACAGCCTCAACCCGCGGAGAATAGACAAAGATCTCGACAAAAGGCCGCGGCTTTGGCAGGAAGTCAAGCGCCTGACTGTCAAGTTTAATGGACAACCAGTCCTTCATCGAACCATCTTCATTCTTCTGAAAGAAATTGGTCCGCAGCGTGCTTTCAACCATCAAGACAAAGCCACGTAGAATCCGGTCATGATCAAGCTGCGCCACATTTTCAAGCGCATGCATAATCTCTGATTTAACCTTATCAAGTTTTTTCTTGTTTTTCTGATTGGCCGGATCATGGCGCAATAAAAACATTTCAACAATTTTACCTGAAATTCCGGGATAGCTTGTCAGCACGGTTTCGATGTACCGGCGACTATACGGGAATTTTGCCTGGCGAAGGAAGGTCAGATAGGTGCGCAGAATATTGACCTGCAACCAGGTCAGCCCCCCTTGCATGATCAGGTGGTTCAGCCGGTCATTTTCGGCCTTTTTATACCATATTTTCAGGAAAGCTTCTTCAAAATCAGCTTTGACTTTGTCGATATCAATCTGAAGCCCCTCTTCCGTTTCTATAGAGAAATCATGGATCCAGATCCGGTTCGGGTGATCTTCGGGGGCAGTTTCATAGGGCAGCTCGGCAATCACCCGCATGCCCATTTTCTCCAGAATGGGAAGAATATCTGACAGCGGTACAGGTGTGCCATCATGATAGATTTTCAAACGATACTGGCCCGGCGCAGCGTCTTTCAACTGATACAGATCGGCATTGATATCCCGGCCGTCCAGAATATCCTCCAGCTGAAGAATATCCTGCAGGGCGCCGCCGGTATCCACCTGATCCTGATAGGACTGGTTGAAAGCTTTTTGATAACGGTTAAACAGTTTCAAACCGGCCTGCTTGCCTTCGCTTTCTGATAAAACCTGTTTTAAGGCATCATTCCAGCCCCGTCCGGCTTCGATCAGTTTTTGTTCCAACGCCGGAACATCGTATTTTTCTTTTAGCTCCGACAGACTGATGGTAAACAGAATACGGGCCAATGGGCTGTCATCGAGCGTTGTGTAAAAACTTGTCAGCGTGCCGCCCAGTTCACGTTCCAGAATATCGGAAATCACAATCCGAAAGCCGCTGTCAAAACGGTCACGAGGAATATAAACCAGACAGGACATATATTTACCCAGCTTATCCAGCCGGGTGAACAACGCAATGCGCTGGCGTTCCTGAAGACGCAGGATCCCCAGCGCCGTTGCCACCAGCTCGTCGGTTTCAACCTGGAAAAGCTCATCACGGGGGAATTTTTCCAAAATATGTTCCAGCGCCTTATGGTCATGGGAATCATGGCCAAAGCTCGCCTTGCTGATTGTTTCCTGTACCTTGCGGCGGATAATCGGTACTTCATTCGTCCGGCAGGAATAGGTGCTTGAGGTAAACAGACCGATAAAGACATGACGGCCGACAAGCTCGTTATCTTTATTAAGAATTTTGACAAGAATAAGATCAAAAGGCACACGGCGGTGAACGGTCGAACGCTGATTGATCAGTTTTGAAATCACCACCGGCGTATCATTGCCTTCCAGTGTTTGAACCTCCAGATCGCCATGATCAGATTCACTCAGGATATCCTTGCCATTTGACAGCAATCCCAGGCCGGACCCTTTGACCTTCTCAAAATGCCGATGATCATTGTCCTGCGTAATTTCGTCCTGACGATAGCCCAGAAATGTGAAATTATTATCATGGATATATTGCAGGAAAGAGCGCCCTTCATTCACAAGCTCGACACCGCTTTCGACGGGCTGGTTACTCATTTCTTCAATAACGACTTCAAGCCGGCTGAGCATCGCATGCCAGTCACCGGTTGCACGGCCAACATCCTTGACAATGCCTTCCAGTGTTAGGGCCAGTTTTTCACAGGATTCTTCCGAAAGCAGGTTTTCAAGCTGTATATGAATATAGGATTCAAAGAACGCCCGCTCCCCCTTTTCGGGGCCATGGTCGATGGATTTCAGAACAGCCTTATCATCGCGAACAACCCCCATCACCGGATGGAACAGGACTTCGATAACCTGACCGCTTTCCGTCAAGCCGGCAGCAATCGAGTCAATCAGGAACGGCATATCATCATCAATGATTTCAATGACCGTCCGGTTAATCTGCCAGCCATCCCTTTCCGATTTTGGATTAAACACCCGAAGGCGTGGTTGCCCCGGGGGGCGTGTTTCGCTCCACGCCCGCATGGATTTTGCAATTGCCGCCAGTTGCTCCGCCTGCCAGACGATGATGTCCTCGGCCGGCACTTGAAGCAGGAATTTTTCAATAAAAGCATGGGTCAGTTGATCTTTATTCCCGGACCCGTTTGATAAACTGAGCGTATCCTGAATCAGACTGTTTTTGTTTTTTTGTTGTTTCTTGAGGGCTGCAGCACGCATGATTTTTCCTGTTTTTTTAATAGCTCCTTAGACAAGATTAGAACATTACAGGCAAAGTTCAAAATCAATTCCGACAAAAAAAAGAGGCCCGAAGGCCCCTTTTTCCAAACAGTAAGTTTTATCAGGCAACTTGCAGCGTTTCATCGCCTTTTTCCCAATTGCAAGGGCACAATTCGTCCGTTTGCAGGGCATCAAGAATACGCAGAACTTCTTTTGGGTTACGGCCAACGCTGAGATCATTAACCGATACGTGGCGTACAATACCATCGGGATCGACCAGCAGGGTCACGCGGTTACAAACACCGGCTTCTTCGTTCAGAATACCCAGTTCCTCTGAAAATTCGCGTTTGATATCAGACAGCATAGGGAATGGCAGATCCTTAAGATCATTGTGATCATTGCGCCATGCCAGATGAACAAATTCGCTGTCCGTGCTCAGGCCCAGAAGCTGGCAGTCACGGTCCAGAAAATCTTCGTTCATTGCGCCAAAAGCGGCAATTTCTGTCGGGCATACAAAGGTAAAATCCTTCGGCCATGCAAACACGCATAACCATTTGCCTTTGTAGGTATCATTTGAAACCTGCTGGAACGCAGTTTTTACATCATTTGAAACAACAGCTGTCAAATCAAACTCAGGGATCTTCTGGCCAATCGTAATCATACGTGGCTCATAATTAAACAGCATATCTTCATGCAGGTAGTCCATCTCTTATCTCCTTGGAATCAGTTTTATTTGGAACAGTTTAAAAATATACCTCTCGTCCGGCAGGTCAATGAAAAACTGGTTTTTGACCTACAAAGAAGGCCCCCAAAGGGAGCCTTCTATCTGTAAGCGTATAATATTCGCGTTTAATCAAACATGGATGTCATCCGGTCCCAAAGACCCGGTTCTTCGTCTTCCTTTTCGACTTCTATTGATCCATCCGCTTCGGCGCGTATGTCGCCTTCTGCTTGCTGATCATTATCACGCCGCGCTTCAGCGCCGGTTTTAACATCAGCCTCTACATCATAACCGGCTGTTTCGTCTTCATTTTCAGTCCGGTCATCGCGACGGGATTCCATATGCGTTTCGCTGTCTGTTTGGGCTTCCGCCTCTGTTTTCATTTCTGTCTCAGATTCGGACTTGGCCTCAGACCGGGTTTCAGCGGTATCGCTGCGTTCGGTATCAACATCGACATCAACCTCGGCATTACCGCGTGTCGTATTTTCCATACGTTCTGCCTGGGTATCAGTACTGGTTTTCGTCTGCGTATCTGTACCAACTTCCAGGGCCAATGCCGGGCTTGCCCCGAGCAGGCCGACGATTGCAGTTGTCATTAATAATTTTTGCATCTTATTCTCTCCTTTGTTTCTCACAGAAAACCGGCCGCTGTCCGGCTCGTTTTCAGTCGTACCAATGTATGATGACTTTATAAGTTCCTTGCCATATACAAAAAACATGAAAAAAAGCCCCGGAGAACCGGGGCTTTTTAAAGCTATAACGCGCTGTACTTAATCAAAGTTGGATCTGAAACGTTCCCAAAGGGAAATATCTGACCGTTCTCTTCTGGTTTCAACCGTTGTTTCTATTTCGCTATCAACATCACCAAGTTCACTGGCGTCAAAACTTTCTTCAGTGACCGTTGCTTCGGCATAAAAAGGCCGCGTACCATCATAATGAGGGTCGTAATCATAAGTTTGCTTGTATTCAATATTGTCGGCGCCAAAGCGATTTATATAGTCAACACGATTAATCTCGCCATCGTCATTTGTATCACCGACATAGGCCAGAATATCACGGTAATCGGTTATACCGTCATTATTCTGATCACCGACCTTTTCAGATAATTCCTGAAAGTTCATACCATTAATCGTAACAACGGTATGTTTATGATCAACCGCACCATCACCGTCCCAGTCATGATTTCTCAGGACATCCATTGAATCCATTTCAGATCCAACAATTGTGGTTACGGTTTCGCGCACATCCACCCGATCAACTTCGTTGGTTGTCGTTGTTGTGGTGGTTACTTCCTGCCCGTCTGTGCTGTTATTCTGCATAGCGGTGGTTTCACTTGCAAGTGCCGGTACAGCACCCATCACAGTCACAATTGCTGTGGTCATAAGCAGCTTTTTCATTGTTTCATCCTTTCGTTCATTTTTCTCTTCAGTAACCAAGAGAACTCACATGAACAAATGACAAATCACAGTTTTAGTTCCGTTGGATAACAGCCTTACGGCAAATAACGGAGCAAATAAGTGTTTTCAATGAAAAAACAGATAAAAGACTGATTAGAATTTATAGGTTTCCACGGCATCAAGCTTGGCGACCATAATTTCCAGCTGACGGCGGATATAGTGTTCTTCTTCCATGCCGATATTCTCTTTATGCTCGGCTTCCAGCTCACCGATCACGGTTTTTAATGCTGCGGCATCCAGTTCATCCAGATTGACGGCCTCTTCGGCCAGTACCGTGCAGAGGCTGCCGTTGACATCGGCAAAACCGCCGGAAACGAAAACCATATGTTTCTCGCCGTTTTCGTAGGTTACCCGGACAACACCGGGGCGAATGGAAGACAGCAATGGCGCATGATCGGCCAGCACACCGAAATCACCTTGTGATCCGGGAATAACAACCTGTGTCACCGGTTGTGACATCAGGACGGAGTCCGGGGAAACAAGATCAAATTGAAAGGCTGCGGACATATCATGCGCTCCTGATTGCTGTGTTTCAGTTTGTTACGCGGCCTCTTTGGCCATTTTCTTGGCTTTTTCAACCGCTTCTTCAATGGTACCCACCATATAGAAAGCGCTCTCCGGCAGATGATCATACTCACCATCAACGATGCCTTTAAAGCCTTTAATCGTATCTTCCAGTTGAACAAAAGTACCTGGCGTACCGGTAAAGATTTCAGCAACATGGAATGGCTGTGACAGGAAGCGCTGGATCTTACGGGCACGGGCAACGGTCAGCTTGTCTTCCTCTGACAGTTCATCCATACCCAGAATGGCGATAATATCCTGCAGGGCTTTATAGCTCTGCAGCGTTTCCTGTACCCGGCGGGCGGTTTCATAGTGGACATCACCGACGATCAACGGATCCAGAACACGTGAATTCGAATCCAGCGGATCCACAGCCGGATAAATACCCAGCTCGGAAATCTGACGGGACAGAACGGTGGTCGCATCCAAGTGGGCAAAGGTTGTTGCCGGCGCCGGATCGGTCAAATCATCAGCAGGCACGTAGACAGCCTGAACCGAGGTGATCGAGCCTTTATGCGTTGAGGTAATCCGTTCCTGCATGGCGCCCATATCGGTAGCCAGTGTCGGCTGATAACCAACCGCTGACGGAATACGGCCCAGCAGCGCGGACACTTCGGCACCCGCCTGGGTAAAGCGGAAAATGTTATCGACAAAGAACAGAACATCCTGACCTTCTTCATCACGGAAATATTCCGCCTGGGTCAGACCGGTCAGCGCCACACGGGCACGGGCACCGGGAGGCTCGTTCATCTGGCCGTAAACCAGCGCGGCTTTTGAACCGTCAGCGCCGTCTTTCTTGATAACGCCGGAATCCATCATTTCGTGGTACAGATCGTTCCCTTCACGGGTCCGCTCACCGACACCGGCGAAAACAGAAACACCGCCATGGTTCAGGGCAATATTGTTAATCAATTCCATGATCGTCACGGTTTTACCAACACCGGCACCACCGAACAGACCAATTTTACCGCCTTTTGCGTAAGGGGCGAGCAGATCAACGACCTTAATGCCCGTGACCAGAATTTCAGTATCGGTTGACTGGTCAATAAAATCAGGGGCTTCGCGGTGGATCGGGTAAGCTTCGGTATGTTTGATCGGACCCAGTTCATCAATCGGGTTGCCGACAACATCCATAATCCGGCCCAGCGTGCCCGGACCAACCGGAACAGAAATCGGTGTGCCTGTATCTGTAACCGACTGGCCGCGCACCAGACCATCTGTTGAATCCATGGCAATGGTGCGAACTGTGTTTTCACCCAGATGCTGAGCGACTTCCAGAACCAGTGTCTTACCGCCATTATCCGTATGCAACGCATTCATAATCGCCGGCAGACCGCCTTCAAACTGAACATCCACAACCGCGCCCAGGATCTGGGTGATATGCCCGGATGCGCCCGTATTGGCCGCTTTGACCGGTGTTTTGGTAGATTTGCTTGCTTTGGCTTTCGGTGTCGCCGCTTTTTTTGTCGCCATGATCTTCTCTCCTCACATTAACGTTTATTTCTCTTACAGTGCTTCAGCACCCGAGATAATTTCGATCAATTCCTTGGTAATATAGGCCTGACGGGCACGGTTATAGGCCAGTGTAAACTGATCAATCCGCTCACCGGCATTCCGTGTTGCGTTATCCATTGCTGTCATCCTGGCCGCATGTTCACCGGCCGCGCTGTCAAGCAGGGCGGCAAAAACCTGAACAGACAGGTTTTTCGGCAGCAATTCTTCCAACAGCTTTTCTTCATTGGGCTCGAATTCATACAGCGCATCTGTATCCGTGTCCGCTGTATCGTCATTCGCCGTTTCCTGCCCGACTGTGCCGGCAAAAGGCACCATCTGCTGTGTCGTTGGCACCTGTGCAATGACCGAGCGGAATCTGTTATACAGCATGCTGCAAACATCAAATTCTTCTTTATCCAGCATATCGAGAACCATACGGCTGACTTTATCCGCATCCCGGAAGCTGAGGCCCTGTTTCCCCGGTCCTTCAAAATATTCAATGATATTATCCCGGTGGGTTGAACGTAAAAGATCACGCCCTTTACGGCCAATACAGATCAGCTTGACTGTTTTGCCATCCGCCTCCAGCTGATTAACCGTTTGACGGGCAAGACGGACAACAGAACTGTTAAAGCCACCGGCAAGACCGCGGTCAGAGGTAATAACGATCAAAAGATGGATTTTATCCCGCCCCGTACCGGCGAGCAGCACCGGGCTGCTTTCATTGATCTTCACACCGCTCAGCAAACGATTAAGCATTTCGCTCATCCGTTTTGAATAAGGCTGACTGGCCTGCGCCTTGTCCTGCGCCTTTTTCAACTTGCTGGCTGCAACAAGCTTCATCGCTGACGTAATCTTACGCGTTGATTTAACGCTGGCGATTCTGTCTCTGTAATCCTTTAAACTTGGCATCGTTTTTCCTTAAAAATATCCGGCTGTCCTTACGCTGCTTTCTTTGCTGAGAAGGTTGCCGTGAAATCACCGAGGAATTCTTTCAACTGCGATTCAATCGTATCGGTCAGCTTCTTTTCCTTGGCGATAGCTGCCAGAATCTTTTTGCCCTTGCTGCGGATGCTGTCCAGATACGCGGCTTCAAATTCGGTTACCTGATCAACAGGCAGATCATCAAGATAGCCCTTCACACCGGCATAGATCACCGCAACCTGCTCTTCGACCGTAAGCGGGCTGTACTGGGCCTGCTTTAACAATTCGGTCAGACGGGCGCCGCGGGCCAGAAGCTTCTGGGTTGCCGGATCAAGATCAGAGGCAAACTGGGCAAAGGCTTCCATTTCACGGTACTGGGCAAGCTCAAGCTTCACCGAGCCTGCGACCTGTTTCATCGCCTTGATCTGCGCGGATGAACCGACACGTGATACAGACAGACCAACCGAAATCGCCGGACGGATACCTTTATAGAACAATCCGGTTTCCAGGAAGATCTGACCATCGGTAATCGAGATCACATTGGTTGGAATATAAGCTGAAACGTCGCCGGCCTGTGTTTCAATG
>JBNJDW010000024.1:0-14630 GCA_051745265.1 Pseudomonadota bacterium | reverse complement strand
CTCGGGCGTGTCGCCCTCCATGTAAGCGCTGCCGACCTGCGTTACAATCACGGTTTTACCGGCTGTTTTTTTGGTCGCTGTTGTTTTTGCCGCAGCTTTTTTTGCAGGTGCCTTTTTGGCAGCTGTCTTTTTAGGTGCAGTTTTTTTAACTGTTTTCTTGTCCTCGGCCATTATGCTTCTCCGTCAGTGGCTTGGTCCTTCTTATCGGACGCTGGTGTTTCGCTTTTGCGTCCCACAATTTCGCCGACGCGTTTATTACGGCGGGCCGCAACCATACGCGGGCTTTCCATTTTTTCCAGAGCCGACAAGGCTGCTTTCACCATGTTATATGGATTGGCAGATCCTACGGACTTGGCAACAATATCCTGAATGCCAAGCGCTTCAAATACAGCACGTAATGGACCACCGGCAATAATACCGGTACCAGGTTCTGCTGAACGCATGATCACTCTACCGGCACCAAAGCGCGCCTTTACATCATGGTGCAGCGTACGTCCTTCGCGTAAAGGAACGCGGATCAGATTCCGTTTTGCCTGCATGGTCGCTTTCTGAATTGCTTCAGGAACCTCACGGGCCTTCCCTGAACCGACACCAACGCGGCCACGGCCATCACCGACGACCATAAGTGCGGCAAAACCGAAACGACGGCCACCTTTTACCACTTTGGCAACGCGGTTAATACCGACCAGGCGTTCGATCAGTTCGACTTCTGTATTCTGTGCTCTATCAGCTCGTGCCATCTTATTACGTACCTTTCCTTAAAACTCTAATCCGCCATTGCGCGCGGCATCCGCCAGGGCCTTGATCCGGCCATGGTATACAAAACTACCGCGGTCAAAAACGACCTGTTTAACACCGGCTTTTTTTGCCCGTTCTGCGACCAGTTTTCCAACTTCGGTTGCAGCGTCGGTTGTTGCGGTTTTCTTTACTTTACCCTTCAGGTCTTTGTCAATTGTCGACGCTGACGCAACAGTAACCTGTTTTACATCATCGATCACCTGCGCAAAGATATGATTGTTTGAACGAAAGATGCTCAAACGTGGGCGTCCGCTGCGTATTGAAGCGGTTTTAATCTTCGCCCGGTTACGCAGAGCGCGTCTTTGTTGTGGTGTTGCGCGTTTTGCTGTCATTGTTCTATCCTCTAATGCAACGTCTTATTGTTACTTCTTCTTACCTTCTTTACGCAGAATCTGCTGACCGGCGTATTTAATCCCCTTACCTTTATAAGGCTCCGGCGGACGGAATTTAACGATCTCAGACGCTGTCTGACCAACCTGTTGTTTATCAACGCCGCTGATGACGATTTCCGTCGGGGTCGGGCATTCAATTTTAACACCTTCAGGCTGCGGGTATACAATTTCATGGCTGAAGCCAAGCTGCATAACCAGATCCTTACCACGGATCTGCGCCCGGTAACCGACACCGTTAATTTCAAGTTTCTTTTCAAAACCATCTTTAACGCCACGGATCATACCGCTGATCAAAGACCAGGCTGTGCCCTTCATATTCTGATGAAACGGCTTTTCGCTGTCTGTGCCCACCAGAATACCGGTCTCTGTCTTTTCAGCAGAGAGCTGCTTGATCAGTGTGGTTTTCATTTCGCCCTTTGGTCCCTTAACGATAACGTCCTGACCGTTGATGGTCACATCAACACCGTCAAGGACGGGAACCGGGTTTCTTGCTAAACGTGACATTTTGTGCCTCTTACCTTTTAAACCTATTAAATTCCTGTTGTCTTTAGAAGACCGAGCATAAAACTTCGCCGCCAACGGCTGCATCACGTGCTTCTGTATCCGACATTACGCCGCGGGATGTCGATAAAATCGCAACCCCAAGACCGTTAGATACCCGCGGGATATCTTCCGTAGACGAATAAACCCGACGTCCCGGTTTTGACACCCGTTGAATCTTTTTAATAACCGGCTGGCCTTCATGATATTTCAATTCAATATCAAAATCGGCTTTGCCACTTCCCAGATCTATACGATTATAGCCGCGAATAAAGCCTTCGCGCTGTAATACATCAAGAACCGTTCCGCGATACTTGGACGCAGGTGCAGAAATTTTCTGTTTACCAGCGCGTTGACCGTTGCGGATGCGTGTCAGCATATCACCAAGAGGATCTGTCATTACCATTGTTTTATTCCTTCTTCCTCTTAAAACCTTACCAGCTTGATTTCGTTACACCGGGAATCATGCCATTCAGGGCCAATTCGCGAAGTGCAATACGTGAAATTCCGAATTTACGATAATTAGCCCGTGGACGACCTGTCATATTGCAGCGATTCCGGATCCGTGTCGGGCTGGAATTACGCGGCAGTTCTGCCAGTTTCAAACGTGCTTCAAAGCGTTCATTTGCCGGAACATCTTTGTCTTTTGCGATTTCTAACAAACGTTCTCTTTTGCCGGCATATTTTGCGACCAGTTTCTGACGACGTTTATTCTTCTCGATTGCACTCTTCTTAGCCATATTAAATGCGCCTCCGGTTATTTTTTACTGAACGGCAGGTTGAACCCTTTAAGGAGAGCAAGTGCCTGTTCATCTGTTTTCGCTGTTGTACAAATAATTACATCCATGCCGCGGATCGTATCGACTTTGTCGTATTCGATCTCTGGAAAGATAATCTGCTCTTTCAGGCCCAGGGCATAGTTGCCTCTGCCGTCAAAGCTTTTATCGGATATGCCGCGAAAATCGCGGATACGTGGCATGGCAATATTGACCAGCCGATCCAAAAATTCATACATACGCTGACCACGAAGCGTTACTTTACAACCAATCGGCATACCTTCGCGCAGTTTAAACTGGGCAATGGACTTCTTGGCTGTGGTAACGACCGGCTTTTGACCGGAAATACGCGTCAAATCATCGACAGCGCCATTGATTTTTTTACTGTCCTGCGTGGTTTCGCCGACACCGATATTAAGAACGATTTTATCCAGCTTTGGAATCTCGTTATCATTGGTGAAGCCGAACTGCTCTTTCAAAGCGGTGCGCAGTTTTTCTTCATATTGTGACTGTAAACGTGTTTTCATTGTTCTTCTGCCTTTTAATCCAGTGTTTCACCGGACGCTTTGGAAAAGCGTGTTTTTGTTCCGTCTTTTAAAACCTTATAGCCAACACGGCTGGGTTTATCGTTTTTCGGGTCAGCAATCGCCACATTTGAAATATGGATAGATGCTTCGATCTTCTCGATACCACCGGCGCTGTTCTGACCAGGCTTGTTATGCTTGGTTATCATATTCGCACCAGAGACAATCACCCGATCTGTGTCCTTCAAAACGCGCAGGACTTCGCCTTTTACGCCTTTATCCTTGCCGGTCGTAACGATGACGCTGTCACCTTTTTTAATTTTTAGTTTCTTCGCAGTCATTACAGTACCTCCGGAGCCAGCGAGATAATCTTCATATACTTCTTAGCGCGCAATTCGCGTGTGACCGGGCCAAAAATACGTGTGCCTACCGGCTCGTTATTTGGGCCTAGCAATACAGCGGCATTGCGGTCAAAACGGATCGTTGATCCATCTTTACGTTTGATCCCTTTTGAGGTGCGGACGATAACAGCACGGTGAACCGCACCTTTTTTCACACGTCCTCTTGGAATCGCATCCTTCACAGAAACCACGATTATATCACCGATATTGGCGCTGCGACGGTGTGAACCACCCAGAACCTTAATACACTGAACCCGGCGGGCCCCGCTGTTATCGGCGACATCCAAATTGGATTGCATCTGTATCATCGCTGTTATCCTTCTTTTCTTTTCCTGATACGTCGTTCGGGCGCTCTGCCTTTACGCGGTATCCTTATCCTTTTTTGTTTCTTTTTTTGCTGCGGTTTCTTTTTTCGCAGCAGCTTTTCCTGCTTTTGCCGAAGCCGTTTCGGCATCTGTCAGAACGCGCCAGTTCTTGTGCTTTGACAACGGACGGCTTTCTTCGATGCGAACGATATCACCTTCAGCACAGCTGTTATTCTCATCATGCGCGGCAAATTTAGCCGTTTTACTGACGAATTTACCGTACAGAGGATCTTTAATGCGGCGTACAACGCGTACGACTGCGGTTTTATCCTGTTTGGTACTGACGACAGTGCCTTCCATTATACGACGTGGCATATCCGATTACTCCTCTTAAGCCTTTTTCTCTTTTTTGGCTGGGGCTTTTTTGGCCGGGGCTTTTTTAGCCGCTGGCTTTTTGGCTTCAGCTTTCTTTGTTTCTTTCTTTGCCGCAGGCTTTTTGGCCTTTGGGGCAGTGGAAATTTCAATTCCGTTTTCTTTTTCAACCTTTACGGTTTTCAGCCGCGCAATTTGCTTGCGAACACGGGCCATTTCCGCTGTATTTTCCAGCTGGCCTGTTGATCTTTGGAACCGGAGGTTAAGCTGCTCTTTACGCAACTCAAGCAATTCCTGTTTGAGATCATCAACTGTTTTTGTTCTTAGATCAGCAGCTTTCATCATCTTAATCCTTATTCACCCAATCTTTATTCGCCCACACGGGAAACAACTTTTGTTTTAACCGGCAGCTTTGCAGAGGCTCTTTCAAAAGCGCCCTCGGCAACTTCACGGGAAACACCTTCGAGCTCAAACATAATCCGGCCAGGTTTTACACGTGCTGCCCAGAATTCAACAGAGCCTTTACCTTTACCCTGACGCACTTCCAAAGGTTTCTTTGAAACCGGAACATCCGGGAAAATGCGAATATGCACGCGGCCGACACGTTTCATATAACGGGTCATTGTCCGGCGGGCTGCCTCGATCTGGCGCGCTGTAATCCGGTTCGGCTCCAGGCATTTCAGACCAAAAGATCCAAATAACAGATCGGTACCGCCTTTGGCGTTCCCATGTATCCGGCCTTTATGCGCTTTCCGGTATTTTGTCTTCTTAGGACTTAGCATTTTCCTATCCTCTTATAACTCTCTTTAACCTTAGTTTCTTGACGTTTGCTGCTCACCGGCACGTTTATCATGCGCCATTGGATCATGCTCAAGAATCTCGCCTTTAAAGATCCAGACCTTAACGCCAATAATTCCATAAGTCGTTGCGGCTTCTGATGTACCATAATCTATGTCTGCGCGCAAGGTATGAAGTGGCACACGGCCTTCACGATACCATTCTGTGCGGGCAATCTCGGCACCGCCTAAACGGCCGCCGCAATTTACACGAATACCAAGTGCACCGAGTCGCATTGCTGACTGTACAGCCCGCTTCATAGCACGGCGGAAAGACACCCGGCGTTCCAGCTGCTGGGTTATGCCATCGGCAACCAGTTTGGCGTCCAGTTCAGGCTTACGAACTTCAACAATATTCAGCGAAAGTTCACCACCAAGACGTCCGGCCAGATCACGGCGCAGCGTTTCAATATCAGCACCTTTTTTACCGATAATAACACCCGGGCGTGCGGTATAAATTGTTACCTTGGTATTAGACGCGGCCCGCTCGATCACAACACGGCTTACGCCAGCTGCTTTCAGCTTTGTAAAGATATACTCGCGAAGCTTCAGATCCTGATACAGTTTCTGTGAGTAATCTTTACCTGCGTACCACCGGCTATCCCAGGTGCGGTTGATACCAACTCTTAATCCGATAGGGTTAACCTTCTGACCCATAAGTATGCTCCTCGTTTACTCTGCTCGCTCTTTGACAACAATTGTCAGATTGCTAAACGGTTTGTGAATACGTGCGGCACGGCCACGGGCACGAGCGCGAAAACGCTTCATGATCAAGGTCTTACCCACAGATGCCTCGGCCACATAAAGGCGGTCGACATCCAGATCATGGTTGTTTTCCGCGTTTGCGATTGCCGCTTCCAAAACTTTTTTAACTTCGTTCGCCATGCGGCGTGTCGAAAACTGAAGATCGGTCAATGCCCGACCCGCATCCTTACCACGGATCAACTGCGCAACCAAGTTCAGCTTTTGCATGCTGCCACGGATGTAGCGGCCTTTAGCAATCGCTTCACCCTCTCCGCGTCTTATTTTATTTGCTGCCTGTCCCATGTCCAGAACCCTTTCTTAAACCTTATCTTTTCGCCTTTTTATCGGCGCCATGCCCGTGATATGTGCGGGATGGTGCAAATTCACCGAATTTTTGCCCGACCATATCCTCGGTGACCAGTACCGGAATAAATTTATTACCATTGTAAACGCCAAAGGTCAGACCGATAAACTGCGGCAGAATTGTCGAACGGCGCGACCAGGTCTTGATCACATCTTTACGACCAGAATCCTGGGCTGTCTGAGCTTTCTTCAGCAAATAGCCGTCAACAAACGGACCTTTCCAAACAGAACGTGACATACTAATTCCTTTTCCCTTAACGACGTTTCTTATTAGTTCTGCGACGCAGGATAAATTTATCCGTCGCTTTATTAGTACGCGTGCGCGCACCCTTAGTCGGTTTACCCGTTGGTGATACCGGATGACGGCCACCTGAGGTCTTACCTTCACCACCACCATGCGGGTGATCAATCGGGTTCATAACAACACCGCGTACATGCGGTCTGCGGCCGAGCCAGCGTTTGCGACCGGCCTTACCCAGACTGGCGTTTGAATTATCCGTATTGGATACCGCACCAACAGTCGCCATGCAATCACCGCGTACGATGCGAAGCTCGCCTGAGCTCAGTTTGATCTGCGCGTAACCTGCGTCACGACCAACCAGTTGAACATAGGTACCGGCAGAACGGGCCATTTGACCACCTTTTCCGGCTTTAAGCTCAACATTATGGATCAGCGTACCGACCGGAATGCTCTTAAGCGGCATGGCATTGCCTGGCTTAACATCAACTTTTTCACCGGCGATAACCTTGTCACCAACGGCGAGACGCTGCGGTGCAATGATATAAGCCTGTTCACCGTCATCATATTTGATCAGCGCGATAAAGCAGGTCCGGTTCGGATCATATTCAATCCGCTCAACGGTCGCACTGACATCAAACTTACGACGCTTGAAATCAATAATACGATATCTACGTTTATGACCACCGCCACGATGACGTACAGTGATTTGTCCGGTATTGTTACGTCCACCATTTTTATGCAGGCCTTCGGTCAGCGCCTTTACGGGCCGGCCTTTATAGAGCTCATCACGTTTTACCGTTACAAGCGTCCTGGTTCCCGGTGATCTTGGACGATAGTTTTTCAATGCCATCGTTTCGTTCCTTTACACTTCTTTGTCAAATACCTGTTTAAACTTACGCTTCTTAAAGAACCTTGGAGGTCAGATCAACCTGATCCCCTTCGGCCAGCTTTACGATTGCTTTTTTATAATCGCTGCGCTGACCCGGACGGCCTTTAAAACGCTTACTCTTACCTACCTGGCGCAATGTGTTGACCTTAAGAACAGTCACATCAAACAGCGCCTCAAAGGCATCTTTAATTTCTTTTTTAGTCGCGGTCATGTCTACATAGCAGGCAATGTGACCAAATTCAGAAATCATGGTTGCTTTTTCAGTGATAACCGGCGCTTTGATCACATTATAGTGACGCTCTGTCGCAACGGTTTTTTGCTTTTTCTTTGCGCTCATGACAGTCGAGCCTCCAGTTTTTCAATTGCATCTTTGGTCAGGACCAGCGTATCGCGGCGCATAATATCATAAACATTTGCACCCTGAGACGGCAGAACATCAACATGCGGAATATTGCGGATCGCTTTGACAAAGTTTTCGTCAAGTGTTTCACCATCAATAAACAATACAGATTTCAGTTCCATTGCTTTCAATGTGTCCGTCATGTCCTTGGTCTTGTGCGATTTTGCTTTCGCCGCATCCAAAATAACCAGCTTGCCGGACGCCTGTTTGGCAGACAAAGCCATTTTCAGCGCCAGAGCCCGTAATTTCTTGGGCATGCTAAAACCATGATCGCGAACCTGTGGACCGTGAACCGTCTGACCGCCGCGTTGCTGTGTACCGCGCAGGTTACCCAGACGGGCGTTACCGGTGCCTTTTTGACGGAACGGTTTTTTACCTGTACCGGAAATCTCGCTGACATCCTTAACTTTATGGTTACCGGAGCGGCGTTTTGACATCTGCCAGTTGACCATGCGATGCAGAATATCCTTGCGTGGGGTCAAGCCAAAGATTTCCTCTTTGAGCTCAAGATCACCGGATTTCTTATTTTCCAATGTTTTAACGGCGACTTTCATCTTTAGTCATCCTTCTTTTCTTCAGTTGCATCTGCTTGGGCATCCGCCGCAGGCGCTTCATTTGCCGGAGCATCTTCGGCCGGTGCGTCAGCTGGCGTTTCTTCATTTGCCGGCTTCAGATCGCTTTTCAAACCTGCCGGAAACGGTGCTTCTTCATGGCGGGCATGCTTAACAGCGTCCTTCAGGAAGACCCAACCGTTTTTCGCACCAGGGACAGCGCCCTTAACAAAAACCAATCCGGCATCACCATCAACATGAACGACCTGCAGGTTTTGTGCGGTTGCCCGTACATTACCCATTTGACCGGCCATGCGTTTACCTTTAAATACCTTGCCCGGATCCTGACACTGACCGGTAGAACCAAGCGCACGGTGAGAAACAGACACACCATGAGAGGCGCGCAGACCACCAAAATTGTGGCGCTTCATACCGCCGGCAAAACCCTTACCAATGGTCGTTCCCGCAATATCAACATACTGACCGGATACATAATGATTAGCACCCAGCTCTGCGCCGACTTCAAGTAAGCCTTCGGTGCTGACACGAAACTCAGCCAGTTTTTTCTTGGGCTCAACCTTTGACTTCGCATAATGTCCACGAAGTGGCTTTGAAACGCGGTTAAGTTTTGCCTTACCTGCGCCAAGCTGTACGGCCTCATATCCATTAACGTCCTGGGTTTTGACTGAAACAACCTGACAGTTGTCAATTTTCAAAACCGTGACAGGTACATGACGTCCTTCGTCATCGAACATGCGGGTCATGCCAAGCTTTTGTGCTATCAAACCGGTACGCATTGTTTTCGTCCTTCTTTCACATCCGGCCCTTCGGCCAGCAAATCTTTAAACCTATACAAACTTCTTAAAGCTTGATTTCCACATCTACACCCGCGGCCAGATCAAGCTTCATCAAAGCATCAATCGTTTGCGGTGTAGGATCTACAATATCCAGCACACGTTTATGCGTGCGCATTTCAAACTGTTCACGTGATTTCTTGTTCACGTGAGGGCTACGCAAGACAGTAAATTTCTCAATCCGTGTCGGCAGTGGAATCGGACCACGAACATTCGCGCCTGTGCGTTTTGCTGTGCTCACGATTTCTTTGGTCGACGTATCCAGAATACGGTGATCATAGGCACGGAGTTTAACTCTAATATTTTGCGTTTCCATTGTCTTGTCTTCTTCTTTTCAAAGTGGACCCGCCGGGCAGCCCGCCCGACGGGTATGTCACTTAATGTTACTCGATAATTTTCGCAACAACGCCGGCACCAACGGTACGGCCACCTTCGCGAATCGCGAAGCGCAGACCTTCATCCATTGCAATCGGCGCGATCAGTTCAACATTCATTTCGATGTTGTCACCAGGCATTACCATTTCAACGCCTTCCGGCAGACTTACAACACCGGTCACGTCAGTTGTACGGAAGTAGAACTGTGGACGGTAGTTTGTAAAGAATGGTGTGTGACGTCCGCCTTCATCTTTGTTCAGGATGTAGGCTTCGGCAACAAACTTGGTGTGCGGGGTAATAGAACCTGGCTTTGCCAGAACCTGACCGCGTTCGATGTCTTCGCGTTTTGTACCGCGAAGCAGCGCACCAATGTTATCACCAGCTTCACCTTGATCCAGAAGCTTGCGGAACATTTCAACGCCGGTGATGGTTGTCTTTGTGGTATCTTTCATACCAACGATTTCAACATCTTCACCAACTTTAACGATACCTTGCTCAACACGACCGGTGGCAACTGTACCACGGCCCTGGATTGAGAATACATCCTCAACCGGCATCAGGAACGGCTTGTCTACCGGACGCTCAGGTGTCGGGATGAACTCATCAACAGCTTTCATCAGCTCAAGAATGGCTTCTGTGCCAAGCTTCTCATCTGTACCGTCAAGAGCGGCCAGAGCAGAACCGCGGATAACCGGAATATCATCGCCTGGGAATTCATAGTCAGACAGAAGTTCACGGATTTCCATTTCAACGAGTTCAAGCAGCTCTTCATCGTCAACCTGATCGCATTTGTTCATGAAAACAACCAGTGCCGGAACGCCAACCTGACGTGCAAGCAGGATGTGTTCGCGTGTTTGCGGCATTGGGCCGTCAGCAGCAGACACAACCAGGATACCACCATCCATCTGTGCCGCACCGGTGATCATGTTTTTCACATAGTCAGCGTGACCCGGGCAGTCAACATGCGCATAGTGGCGGTTTTCTGTTTCGTATTCAACATGTGCTGTTGAAATTGTAATACCGCGCTCGCGTTCTTCCGGCGCATTATCAATCGTGTCAAAAGCACGTGCTGTACCGCCTGATGATTCTGCCAGAACCTTGGTAATAGCAGCTGTCAGTGTGGTTTTACCATGGTCAACGTGGCCGACTGTGCCGATGTTGACGTGGGGTTTATTTCTTTCAAATTTTTCCTTAGCCATTTCTCTTCTCTTCCTTGGTTTGTGAGACCCTTAAGTTTTGGCTTACGCCAGTTTCGCTTTGACTTCATCAGCAACCTGCTGAGGAACCTGATCATAGTGATCAAAGACCATTGTATACTGCGCACGGCCTTGCGACATGGAACGCAGTGTATTGATATATCCGAACATATTCGCCAGTGGAACCATGGCATTCACAACACGGGCATTACCGCGTGTTTCCATGTCAGCCACCTGACCCCGGCGGGAGTTCAGATCACCAATAATATCCCCCATATAATCTTCCGGGGTTACGACTTCGACCTTCATCATCGGCTCGAGCAGCGCTGGACCCGCCTGCGGAATACCTTCACGGAAGGCTGCACGGGCAGCAATTTCGAACGCCATAACAGAAGAATCGACATCGTGATATGCACCATCAAGCAAAGTTGCTTTGAAGTCAATCATTGGAAATCCTGCAACGACGCCATTGTCTTTGGAATCTTCCAGACCCTTTTGAACGCCCGGGATATATTCACGTGGAACGTTACCGCCGACAACTTTGCTTTCAAATTCAAAGCCTGCGCCTTTTTCATTCGGCTCAAACAAAATAATGACTTTAGCAAACTGACCTGAACCACCGGTCTGTTTCTTATGCGTGTAATCCATTTTGAATTCTTTGGTAATCGTCTCACGATACGCAACCTGCGGCGCACCGATATTGGCTTCCACCTTAAATTCACGCTTCATACGATCAACAAGGATATCCAGGTGCAATTCACCCATACCTTTAATGATCGTCTGGCCGCTTTCATGATCGACATTCACACGGAATGACGGATCTTCAGCTGCGAGGCGCTGCAGAGCAATTGACATTTTCTCTTGGTCTGCTTTTGATTTCGGCTCAACGGCAATCTCAATAACCGGATCCGGGAATTCCATACGCTCAAGAACGATTGGCTTTGACTGATCACACAGCGTATCACCTGTTGTCGTGTCCTTAAGACCGACCAGAGCCACAATATCACCCGGACCAGCCTGCTTGATTTCTTCACGGCTGTTTGAATGCATCAACAACATACGGCCAATGCGCTCTTTCTTATCTTTAACCGAGTTCTTAATGTAAGAACCGGATTCGAGCGTGCCGGAATAAATCCGAGCAAAGGTCAAAGACCCAACAAACGGATCATTCATAACTTTAAAGGCCAGCGCAGAGAATGGGGCATCTGCCGTTGCCGGACGTGAATCCGGTTCATCAGAGTTAACCTTAAGACCGCGCACATCCCCAACATCTTCAGGAGATGGCATATAATCAATAACAGCATCCAACAGTGGCTGAACACCTTTGTTCTTAAAGGCTGTGCCCAGCAGGACCGGCACGAATGCGTTGGCAATGGTTCCCTTACGAATGCAGCGTTTGATGTCTTCTTCTGACGGCTCGTTACCCTCAAGGTAAGCTTCCATCAAATCATCATCCTGCTCGACAATCATCTCAACCAGGGTTTCGCGGTATTCTGCCGCCCGATCCTTAAGATCATCCGGGATATCTTTATATTCAAATTCAGCGCCAAGATTTTCATCTTTCCAGACAACAGCCTTCATTTGAACCAGATCAACCAGACCGGCAAAATCAGATTCAGCGCCAATCGGCAATTGCAAAACCAGCGGCTTTGCACCCAGACGCTTAACAATCATATCAACGCACATATAGAAGTCAGCGCCGATACGGTCCATTTTGTTGATAAAGCACATCCGTGGCACGCCGTATTTATCGGCCTGGCGCCAAACGGTTTCTGATTGCGGCTCAACACCGGCAACCGAATCGAAAACAGCGACCGCACCATCAAGAACCCGCAAAGAACGCTCAACTTCAATCGTAAAATCAACGTGGCCCGGGGTATCAATGATGTTAATCCGGTGATCTTTCCAGAAACATGTCGTCGCAGCCGAGGTAATGGTAATACCACGCTCCTGCTCTTGCTCCATCCAATCCATTGTTGCTGCACCGTCATGGACTTCACCAATTTTGTGAGACCGGCCGGTGTAGTACAAAATACGCTCTGTTGTCGTTGTTTTACCCGCATCAATATGGGCCATAATCCCGATATTGCGGTAATCCTTTAGCGGTGTATCTTTAGCTGTCGACATAATATTCTACCCTTTAAACCCTTTATTCTTTTACCAGCGATAATGCGCAAAAGCCTTGTTCGCTTCTGCCATTTTGTGTGTGTCTTCGCGCTTCTTAACAGAGGAGCCGCGATTATCAGCCGCATCCATCAGTTCGCCTGCAAAACGCTCGCGCATGGTATCTTCGTTACGCTTGCGTGCCGCGCCAACCAACCAGCGCAGCGCCAGAGCCTGAGCCCGTACCGCACGCACCTCAACCGGTACCTGATAGGTTGCACCACCAACACGACGAGAGCGCACTTCAGCCTTGGGCTTAATGTTCTCAAGCGCATCGTGGAAAACTTCCAGCGGATCGCGTTTCAGCTTGTCGCGGATGATTTCCATCGCGCCATAAAAAATACGTTCGGCGGCAGATCTTTTGCCATCGACCATAATCATGTTGATCGTTTTCGTTACGATAATGTCCCCATACTGTGGATCGGGGAGCACTTCTCTTTTTTCTGCTGCGTGACGACGTGACATCTTTAAATCCTTCTACCTAATCTTACTTCGGCTTTTTCGCGCCATAGCGTGAACGACGCTGGCGACGTTTTTCCAAACCTTGTGTATCAAATGTGCCGCGCACAACAGTGTAACGCACACCCGGCAAATCCTTACGACGACCGCCACGAACGAGAACAACAGAGTGTTCCTGAAGGTTATGGCCCTCACCAGGGATATAAGCATTGACTTCACGACCATTGGTCAGGCGCACACGGGCAACCTTACGAAGCGCCGAGTTCGGCTTTTTCGGGGTCGTTGTATAAACACGCGTACAAACACCACGTTTCTGGGGATTTCCCCGGAGATCAGGTGTCTTGGTCTTTTTTACAGGTGCCTGGCGGCCCTTACGGACAAGTTGGTTAACTGTTGGCATCGTGCCCTTCTTCCTTCTCTTATAATCTGTTGCTTTTGGATGGGTTGCCGTCTAAAGCGAGATCGCAAAATGGCATAAAAAAAAGCATTCCGCAAGCCCAATTTTCGCGGGGTAGGTCACTATCTCGTTTCAGCGACCTCTTACAATATGCTGGGACTGCGTCTAGATACGATCTCTACGGCCAATCCATCCTTGCTAAAAGCGAGCGGAATATAACAATACCCCATGGTTACGTCAAGAGCTTTTTCAAGGTTTTTCGGCAAAATCAGGAAAGAGCTGTGTTTTTTTTCATATTCTTTCGGGAATCCATCCATCCCCTTCCCGCAAGACCTGAATTAAGGCAGGGCGCGCGCTTAAAACACCCCCTGCCCCGTTCAGCCGATTCTATTTTTTAAAGCCCCGTTTTCTAGCCGGGGAATCAGACCGATTATCATTGCCGGCAACTTTTTTCTGATCGGCTTTCAGCATCGCTTTATACTGATTCTGATCAATAGGCCCCAGTGTTTTTACCAAAAATGCGTGTTCTTCAGCCATTTCAGTAATGGTTTTATCTTTTGATTTTCCGGCGCCATGTCCGGCATCTTTTTCCACGCGCAGCAGGCAGAGCGCCGTTTTACGGGCCATTTCCTGCATTCTGGCAACGAATTTATAGGCATGAGACGGCACAACCCGGTCATCATGATCACCGGTCATCACCAGAGTCGGCGGATAATTGACGCCTTTTTTGACATTATGCAACGGTGAATAGCTCGCCGCTGCGTTGAAATCCGCTTTTGACTTCTCGATATCGCCATAATCAGACTTCCAGAACGCACCATAGGTGAATTTATGGAATCGGTACATATCGGTGACCGGCACATGCGAGACGACAGCGCCGAACAATTCGGGGCGCTGCAGCATGGTTGCCAGCGTTAACAACCCGCCATTACTGCCGCCATTGATCGTCAGCCGTGCCGGTTTGGTATATTTCTGATCAATCAGATATTCCGCGCAGGCGGCAAAATCATCAAAGACATTCTGCTTTTTCAGCAAACGGCCGCCATCATACCAT
>JBNJDW010000023.1:0-14733 GCA_051745265.1 Pseudomonadota bacterium | reverse complement strand
ACCGTTGGAAGAGCGGATTTCCCTGAAGGAAAAGCCGCGCTGTATAGTTTATCATACTGGATCATCAGTCAGCATAAAAACAAGCGGCGCAATTTTGAACAGGTGCAGGGCCACCCCTATAATCCAGAGACAAAATTTATTCGTTTGACGCATGTCGGGGATGTTCAGACGGTTCTGAATACGCTATAATATGAATATGTCACAAACACTCGAGATACAGGCCGCGCTGGAATGGCATATTGATGTCGGCGCCGATGAGGCCATAGCCGAGGCCCCCGTTAACCGGCTAAAGCCCCCGGCACATAGTATGCAGGAGGCGCTGGCCCGGATCGAACAGCCGCAAGCCGGGCAAACGCCAGAGGCATCGGCCCGGATGAACACGTCTTTTCAGCCGCCGGCACCGCAAGGCGATGATCAAATGCCCCTGGGCGCTGCCGAGGCGTCGCAGGAGGCCCGGCGTCTAGCGGCCGCCTGTGACACGCTGGAGGCATTACAGGAAGCCATCCATAAATTTGAAGGCTGCCCGTTAAAACGGATGGCCAAAAACACGGTTTTTGCTGACGGCCATCCACAGGCCAAAATAATGTTAATCGGCGAAGCACCGGATACTGAGGAAGATCAGGTCGGGAAGCCTTTTGTCAATACAACGGGTCAGTTACTTGACCGGATGTTTGAAGCGATCGGCCTTAGCCGCTATGCTGACAGCCCCAAAGACGCAGTTTATCTGACAAATATTATATTCTGGCGTCCGCCGGGTAATAGGCCGCCGTCCAATTCAGAAATAGCTGTCTGTCAGCCTTTTGTTGAACGGCATATAGAACTGGTTAAGCCTGATATCCTCATTTATGCCGGTGCCGTATCGGCAAAAACGCTGTTGCAGACCGGGCAGGGGATTACCAAGCTGCGTGGGAAATGGCGTGAATTTGAAACAGACAGGCTTGAAACACCGATTCCGGCGATGCCGATTTTTCATCCTTCTTTCCTGTTGCAGTCGCCGGCGCAGAAAAAGCATGCCTGGGCCGATCTTCTGAAAATCAAGGCAAAGCTGACCGGTACAGCGGACTGAATTTCTCGCAAAATTTTTACAAAACTTTAAGATTTAGCTTTTAGGGTGGCGGCAGATGCCTTGTTATTTGAGGAAAAGCTGATGATTTCAATTGTAACAGAATCGGTCTTTTTACAAAAAAAAGAGATTCGGAGCTTGAAAGGGTTAATTTTTCCTTTAAATATCTCCTTGCTTAAAAGATTTTGTATTTTTAGTAAAATCAAGGCGTTAAGTCCGGTATGGTTGTAGGTTCGGTCGTTTTTGTTACGGAAAATGTTGCCAAGTTCATGCTTTTGGGGTAATAATCGTAACCACACAGCAAGGTTTAAAAAGAACTGTATGTTTAAAAAAACTGTAGTTAAATATATGCCGAGCCCGCGCATCAGAATACTCATCGCGGTGATCGGTTTTGTGGCCTTTACATCAGGGGCGGGACTTTCGGCAATGGCATCGATTACAGCCAGCGGCCCGTCACCCAAGCCGATGTCGCTGGCGGAGCCTGTATCTTATGTCGGTAAGATACCAAGTTCAAAGCCGGAATCTGTCGTGGTCAAGCGCGATACTGCCGATTATATGCTGTCTTCTGCGGATGTTAATCTTTACAAACAGATTTTTGTGCTTCAGCGCAAAGGCAAATGGGATAAGGCAGATGAGAAGATAGAGTTACTGCAGGATAAACGTTTGCTTGGTTATGTCGAATATCTGCGTTACATGCATCCAACCGCTTATCGTTCAGAATACACTGAATTACGCTCATGGCTTGATAAATATAGCGACCATCATGGTGCAAAACGACTGTATGAACTGGCTGTTAGCCGGAGACCGGCTGATTACCGTGCGCCTGCCAAGCCTTCGATCAGTCTGGGCACCCGCGGCAGTCTGGATCGTTTTGCCGGCGTTATTAGTGAAAATTATATATCAAACCGGAAACGGACGGCAGCGCAGCAGCGTGAAATCAGACGTATTTCCCGTGTTGTTAAAAATAAACTGTCAAAAGGTCATGTCACCAATGCCTGGGAATATCTGAACACAGAGAAAAACCGGGATTTATTTGATAAAACGGAGTTTGATGAACTCCGGGCTGATATTGCACAGAATTACTATCTGCATGATCATGTTGATGATGCTCTTACACATGCCCGGGAAGCGGTTATGCGCTCCGGGACAGATGTTCCGGTTGCCGGATGGACAGCAGGTCTGGCCAGTTGGCGGCAGGGCGGTTATTCCGATGCCGCTGCATTCTTTGAAACGGTGGCGGAAACACGCCGGGCTTCACCCTGGATGATTTCCGGTGGTGCTTATTGGGCGGCGCGGGCCCATCATAAAATTGGTAACCGTAAAGAAACGGTTCAATGGCTTAAAAAAGCGACAAAATACTCCTATACATTTTATGGCCTGTTAGCTGGACGGGCGCTGGGTAATAAGGCATATGGCTTTAACTGGACGGCGCCGGAATTTAATGACAAGCATTTTGCTGTACTGGCTGATAATAAAATAGGCCGGCGTGTTGTTGGATTGCTGCAGATCAGTGAATATGATCTTGCCGAAAAAGAACTGCGTCAGTTGAATGTGTATCGTGATGAAGAACTGAAGAATGCGGTTGTTTCAATCGCCCAGGAATGGAATATGCCAGCACTGGCGATGCAGCTTGGCAGCGCCTTGACCCATGACAACGGTAATTTGATGGATTCCGCGCTGTATCCGATTATCCCCTGGAAACCAAAGGGTGGTTTTGAAATTGATCAGGCTTTGGTCAATGCCTTTATCCGTCAGGAATCAAGATTTGATCCAAATGCGGTCAGTCATTCTGGCGCCGTTGGCCTGATGCAGTTAATGCCGACAACAGCAAGCTATGTTGCCGGTGAAAACGCCAATACATTCAAAAGCCGCTCTGGCCAGCGTCGTTTGTTAAAGCCGGAATACAATATTGCTCTGGGTCAGAAATATATTGCGACCCTGATGCGTGACAATCGGATTAACGAAGATCTGTTTAAGCTTACGATTGCCTATAATGCCGGGCCAAGCCGGATGGCCCGCTGGGAGCGTGAAATCGATTACAAGGATGATCCTTTGTTATTTATTGAAAGCATCCCTGCGGCCGAAACCCGTATGTTTGTAGAACGGGTGCTGGCCAATTACTGGATTTACCGCATCCGTCTGGGGCAGGATCTGCCGTCTATGGAAGCTGTGGTCAAAGACCAATGGCCTTTATATGCTTCTCAGGACAAGCATGATCGTATGCAGGTCGCCCTGACAAATTCCCGTTATCAGTAAAAATAATCTACTGCATTTTAGCGCATTCTGCGCTACATATAGAGTCAGCATGGTTTTGATAAAGAGGATGAGTCAATGGTCTCCGTTAACGAGGTACGCCGTACATTTCTAAAATTCTTTGAAGCACAGGGGCACGAAATCGTCGATTCCGGACCCTTGGTCCCGCGCAATGATCCGACCCTGATGTTTACCAATGCCGGGATGAATCAGTTCAAAGATGTCTTCACCGGCAAGGAAACACCACCCTATACCCGGGCGACAACGGCACAGAAATGCGTCCGGGCCGGTGGTAAGCATAATGACCTTGAGAATGTCGGCTATACCAAACGTCATCATACTTTTTTCGAAATGATGGGTAATTTCTCTTTCGGTGATTATTTCAAGGAAGAGGCCATAAAATATTCTTGGGACTTAGTAACCAAAGAATTCGGATTGCCGAAAGAAAAGCTGTTGGTCACTGTTTATGCTGATGATGACGAAGCTTTTAGCCTGTGGAAAAAGATTGCGGGTCTGCCGGATGAGAAGATTATTCGGATTGCGACTTCGGATAATTTCTGGTCAATGGGTGATACGGGTCCTTGTGGGCCTTGTTCAGAAATCTTCTTTGATCATGGTGAGCATATTCCAGGCGGGCCGCCCGGTTCTCCTGACGAAGACGGCGACCGGTTTATTGAAATCTGGAATATTGTCTTTATGCAGTATGAACAAATCACTGTAGATGAACGCCGGGACCTGCCCAAACCTTGTATAGATACCGGCATGGGGCTGGAGCGTATGGCGGCCACGCTGATGGGGACCAATGACAATTATGCCATTGATATTATCCGCAACATTATCGAAGACGCAGCAAACCGGACGTCAAGTGACCCGGATGGGCCGCTTGCTGTCTCGCATCGGGTGATTGCCGATCACTTACGGTCCGTGTCCTTTTTGATTGCTGCCGGTGTTCTGCCATCGAATGAAGGGCGGGGCTATGTACTGCGCCGGATTATGCGCCGTGGTATGCGACATGCTCATCTTTTGGGTGCTAAAGATCCGTTGATGCATGAGCTGGTGCCGGGTTTGATCAGTTCCATGGGTGATATGTACCCGGAATTGAAAGAGGCCAACAGCCTGATCACCGAAACCTTGCGGTTGGAGGAACTGCGTTTTAAAAAGACATTGGAAAAAGGCCTTGGCCTTTTGGAGGCCGAAACCCGGGATTTGGGCGCAGATGAAAAACTGTCCGGTGAGGTCGCTTTTAAACTTTATGATACCTATGGCTTTCCACTGGATCTGACGCAGGATGTTCTGCGCCGGGATCAGAATCGTGATGTCGATACCGCCGGTTTTGATGCGGCGATGGAGCAGCAACGCGAACAGGCGCGCGCGGCCTGGAAAGGATCCGGGAGTGATGCGGCCAATGAAAAACTGTGGTTTGATATCAAGGACCGTATCGGCGTTGCCGATTTTCTCGGTTATGAAACGGAGGAGGCTGAAGCCATCTTAACCGCGCTGGTTGATGCACAGGGACAGGAAACGGAAAGCCTGAAAGCCGGCGAAAGCGGTATTCTGATCACCAATCAAACGCCGTTTTACGGCGAATCCGGTGGTCAGGTCGGTGATACCGGGGTGATGAAGACAGTTTCGGGCGCTGATATTGTGGTGACGGATACCCAGAAAAAGCTGGGCGATCTGTTTATTCACCATGTGACGGTCAATGACGGAGCCGTTACATGCGGCGATACCGTGCAGATGAAAATTGATGCGGCGCGGCGCAATGATATCCGGGCCAATCACTCGGCAACGCATTTGTTGAATGCGGCTCTGCGCCGTAATCTTGGCGATCATGTGACCCAGAAAGGATCGCTGGTCAGTGCGGATCGGCTGCGTTTTGATATAAGCCATTCCAAGCCGCTAAGCGCAGAGGAAATTCGCACCATCGAAGATGAAGTGAACGAACGCATTCGGATGAATACAGAGACGACAACCCGGTTATTACCGATTGAACAGGCCCGCGCCGAAGGGGCCGTTGCCATGTTCGGCGAGAAATACGACGATGAAGTCCGTGTTCTGACCATGGGCGGTATGGATCCCGATCAACCGGATTGCGCCTATTCCATGGAATTGTGCGGCGGTACCCATGTGCGGCGTACCGGGGATATTGGTCTGTTCAAGATCATCGGTGAAAGCGCTGTATCTTCGGGCGTGCGCCGAATCGAAGCCTTAAGCGGCCGCGGCGCGCTTGATTTTGTTCATGAGGAAGAAGACCGGCTGAAAGCTGCTGCCGAAATGCTGAAAAGCTCAGCCACCGATGTTACGTCACGGATCAAGACACTGTTGGCTGATCGTAAAAAGCAGGAACAGGAAATTGCGGATCTGCGGCGGAAAATTGCCACGGGTGGCGCAGAAGGCAGCAATGCGCCTGAAATTAAAGATATCAACGGCGTGAAATTTATAGGCCGCGTGCTTGATGATTTTCCGGCCAAAGATCTGAAACCGATGGCGGATGACCTGAAAGCACAAATGGGCTCGGGCGTTGTCACATTGATCGCGGTCAATGACGGCAAGGCGTCTATCGTCGTTGGCGTGACCGATGATTTAACGGCGACGATCAATGCGGTTGATCTTGTCCGCATCGGTTCTGAAAAACTGGGCGGTAAGGGCGGCGGTGGCCGGCCCGATATGGCTCAGGCCGGCGGTCCGGATGCCAGCGGTGCTGACGGCGCCGTGGGCTCGATTGAGACGGCCTTGGGAGAATGAGTGGCAAAGCCGCATTGGTGCCGGTTTTTGAAACGGAACGGGAAGTCTGGGAACTGACAAAACAAAACTGGAATAGTTTTAAAAAGACCGGTTTATAATCCGGTAATTTCTATTGCAGCGCGTTTTCAGTGTGTTATAAAGGCCGAGGTTTTACCGATCAAATATAACAGTTAAAAGCAATAGAGGACAATCAATGGCTCATCAACGTACCCTTTCTATCATCAAGCCGGACGCAACACGCCGTAACCTGACCGGTGCGATTAACCAACGTTTCGAAGAAAATGGTCTTCGTATCGTTGCCCAAAAACGTCTTCAACTGACCGAAGATCAGGCAAAGAAATTTTATGAAGTTCACGCAGAACGTCCGTTCTATGGCGAACTGGTTGCTTTCATGACATCCGGCCCGGTTGTGGTTCAGGTTCTTGAAGGTGATGATGCGGTTGCGAAGAACCGTGAAATCATGGGCGCGACCAATCCTGCAAATGCTGACGAAGGTACAATCCGTAAGGATTTCGCCGAATCTATCGAAGCAAACTCAGTTCACGGTTCTGACAGTGAAGAAAATGCTGCGACTGAAATCAGCTATTTCTTTGCCGGCACAGAAATTGTTGGCTAAGGTTACAGAGATATTTTTAAAAAGCGCGGTTTTAACAGCCGCGCTTTTTTTATGCCTTGAACCATTCATCCAGCTGGTCGCGTAGCTTATCATAGTTCGGCCGCAGTTTTTCAACATGCGTGGCCAGCTGGTCAAAGGGCAGCTGATCACGGGCGCCTTTCTCAATCGGGGCGGCGGTATCGCTGATGCCGGTCAGGCCGAAATTGGATGTCATGCCTTTCAGATCATGGGCGCGACCACGCAGGGCCTCGTAATCCTGATCTTCAAGGGCTTGTTCGGCGGCCGTGATCAGTTCTTCGGATTTGCTGTAAAGATCCTGCATCATTTCGTCGAGAGCCTCATTGCCCAGACTGTCTTTCAAATTGCCCAGCATCACTTCGTCAAACAAGAGGGCGAAATCTTCACGGGGGGCCATATTGGCCTCATCTGTCTCGGCCTTGTCGGTGCCACCGTCAAGCTCCAGTTTTTGCTTGCGCTGCTGCGTAGCGGCAGGAGGCGTATTCGGTTTTTCTTCATCGTCGGGGGCGGCGTCAGGCTGCTTTTCCTCTACGCTGATGGCGGGCTTGTCACCGCTGCGGCGTAACGGGTGCCCCGGGTTCGGGTCTTCTTTTTTATCCTGAAACAGATGACTTTGGCGCGTTGAATCTTTGGCCTGAACATTCGGGTCTATTTCCGTGCGCACAGGATCATTTGACCGGCGCGATGTTTTAAAGGCACCATGTTTATGGGCCACCCGGGCAATCAATGACCGTAGATTATCAGGGTCGATCGGCTTGGAGATATATTCATTCATACCGGCCACCTGACAGCGTTCGATATCTTCCTTCATAACATTGGCGGTCATGGCGATAATTGGAACATGCGCCTTGTCAGCCTGCGGTAATGTGCGAATTTTCATCGTGGATTCGATACCGGTCATGACCGGCATTTCCATGTCCATAAGGATAACGTCAAAGGGCTTATCCTGTAGCGTCTGATAAGCTTCCTGACCATCGCTGACGGCGATGACACGGTGCCCATCTTTTGACAGCAGGCCAATCAGGACTTTCTGGTTAATATTGTTATCATCGGCAACCATAATATCCAGCGGGGGAATATCAAGATCCTTGCGAGAATCGGTATCGTTTTCCGGCGCACTGCCAATCGGCATCGGCAGGGTGAAATAAAACAGGCTGCCTTCACCCGGGGTACTGTTGATTTGTATTTCGCCGCCCATTGCCGTGACCAGTCGTTTACAGATAGCGAGCCCGAGCCCCGTACCGCCAAAGCGTCTGGAAATGGTTGAGTCGGCCTGAGAGAACGGGTTAAACAGATTGCGCTGTGCTTCCGGTGTAATACCGATACCGGTATCTTTAACACCGAAATAGACGTTGCTCTTTCCATCTCCGGCATCTTCTGCCTTAACGATGACCGTAACGCCGCCGCTTTCGGTGAATTTGACCGCATTACCGACCAGATTTAACAGCACCTGACGAATACGGGTGGGATCGCCTTTTAAATAAGCGGGGGTATTGGGATCAACTTCGGCGGTGATTTCAATATTGCGTTCTTTGGCGCGGCCGGACATCAGCATAATGACACTTTCGACCATACGACCAAGGTCGAAATTCATTGTCTCGATTTCCATTCGGCCTTCTTCAATTTTGGAGAAATCAAGAATATCATTCAACAGTGCCAACAGGGCATCACCGGAATATTGAATGGTCTGTGCATATTCTTTTTGCTGTTTCTTTAGATCGGTATCCAGCAGCAGACGCACCATGCCCATAATACCGGTCATGGGCGTACGGATTTCATGGCTGATCACGGCCAGAAAGGCTGATTTGGCGCGGTTGGCTTCATCGGCGACTTCCTTGGCACTGCGCATGGCCTCGGCGCGTTCGGCCTCGCGCTCTTTTAATTCACCGAGCAATTCGCGTTCCCGCTGAAGGATGCTGACCAGCTTTTCCTGATCAGAGGTTTTTTGCTGTTCACGCAGTTTTTGCTCTTGAATTTGTTTTTTACGGCGCTCTGCAAAATTAAGCTGTTCAGACGCTTTTACGGCATTCAGGCGGATATAACCAAAACCAAAGAAAGCGGCCAGATGGGCGGCAAGGAAGCTTTGATATATAACAGGCCAGTCCGAAACCTGACCGGCGGCGATATGAAGAAACAGACCAGCCCCGACAAGAAATAGTGTAGAGAGCACAAGCAGTATACCGGCAGATCGGGGTTCTGTTGTCATGGACACAGTCACAACAGCTGCTAATGTAATGCAAAGCAGGACAAAAGGTATGGCGGTGAAAATAGCCTCTGAAAAGGCGTGAGGCAGATCTGTTGCCAGACTGGCATACAGGCCAAGCGCCGTCATAATAAAAAACCCGGCATAGGTCAGTTGTCGCAACAGGGTTTGATCCTTGTTCAGCCCGATAAGACCTGACAGCAAAAGCTTTGACCCGATTAAAGCGTAAATCAGAAAGGGCAGAAAGACCACCAGCGTATTATTACCATGGGCGATTAAGGTATCCTGAGTCATCACAATCGGGAATATCAGCGCAATATAAGGTATAAAGGCATAGGCAATTTTCTTTTCAGTCAGAATGGCAATAAACCCGGCCAGAACGATGAATAATAAAGCAATGGCCGCAATGGTTATATCGCGGCCCTGTTGCTGTTTTATCTCTTCCTGATACCCGGCATGGGTCATTAATTTCGGCGTAAAGCGGACCGTTGTGCCGGGGCTTACTTCTATACGCATGGCGAAAATCCGCAACTGGCTTAAGGGGACGGCAAGAGGTACGGTGTTCTTACGCTGATTTTCATGCTGTATTTTATTGGTAACGCCCCGCCCATCTCTGATGATAGGGCTGTAGGGTAATGATGTCTCGTAGACTTCAAACCGTTCTATGGACCCAAAAGTGCCTTCAAAGAAATCACCAAGTGATAAAAGCCATTCCTGATTAAACCGATCCTGATTAAAGACCGAAAAAGCAACCCAGTGGGTGTTGCCGGACGCGGATAATTCAATGCTATCGGTCGAGACGGGTTTTCCTTCACGTCTTTTATAGCGCTGCAGGATATCTGCAGCATTGGTTTGCTCAGAGGTCTGAATAAAAATCCGCATAGAACTGTTAAGATTATAGACCGCAGCATTGTTGGAGAGCACCAGCGGCCTTAATGTGCTGTTATTGACCTGTGCCGAGGCATTCAGGCTAAATAGAAACAGAAGCAGCAGCGTAAAAAAACCGGTTTTTAATCCCTGGTGTAATTTTAAATTCTGTTTCAATGAAAGCCCCGATGCTTGTTTGGATTTTAATCGATAATCAATCCGAGTACTATGCGTAATAGATAATGAATCCGAGTATTATAAAGAGGATTACGCCGCCAATAGTACTCCATTTGGCAAAAACTTTGAAGCTTTCCCAGGTGGATTCAGCGTGTTCTTCTGCGGTTTCTTTAGCCATGGTGAACTCTCTCTTTTTTTTCTAGAACATACAAGATGGATGATCAAAAAAACATTTTACGATGAAAATAAAAAAAATTCTTTAAGAAAAACGTAAAATATGCGAAATCTATACCTAACATCCTGTAACATCCAGTATATATTAGATTGATGCAAATGCAGAAACAAGTCAAAGCCCGCGGTTTCTTATGGGGGGCGTTTTTTACGCTCTTCTTATTTATATTGCCAGTAATGCCCGAAGCCATGGGGCAGGACCAGCTGTATGTCATTCGTAATTTGACGGTCGATAAGGTTGCAGAGAATGCCGTGCAGGCCCGGGATCAGGCGATTTTAGAAGGCCAACGCGAAGCTTATCAAATGCTGGCAGACCGGTTACTGATGTCGGAAAGCGGCGAAGTCCCCCTGGAAGAGGTTTCAAATACTCAGATCAGCAGTCTGATCAGTGATTTTGAAACACGACAGGAACAATTTTCCGATAAACGTTATCGCGCGAAAATGACTGTTCGTTTCAACGCGGAGGCCGTAAAAAGCTTTCTAGGCCAAAGTCAGACGGCAAAATTGGCAGATGTGCAAAGCAAACCCGTATTGGTGTTGCCATTTATCCGTAATGCTGAAACCGGGCAGAGTTTCTTATGGTCACGGCAAAATCCCTGGCTGCAGGCATGGGGCAGTGATTTTTCGGATAATCTGCAACTGGTGCCTGTCAGGGTGCCGGCAGGAGATACGCGCGATGCCGCACTCGCCAGTGAAGATGAGATTCTATCGGGAAATACAGCTGATGTTGAAATGCTAAAGAACCAATATAAGGCTGATAAAGTCCTTATAGCCGAAGGCACTTTGACGGAGAGTGGTGTTCAGGTCAGTATCTATGAATATATTGCTGACAGCTTAAACCGGACCAAGACGATTTCTGTGGCAACGACGGGCGCAGATTCACAAAAATGGGCTGTGGCGGTAAGAAGCGTTCAGGATTATTTAAATGACAGCTGGAAACAGCAGTTGCGCTATTCACCAAATGCAACAGGAAAACAAAAGGCTGTATTGCTGGTTCGTTTTGAAAACATGCGGGATTGGCTGCGTATGAAGCAGATGATTGAAAAGAATCCGCAGATTAACGACGTACAGATGCGCGCCTTAAAACGTGGTTATGCTGAAATTGGCGCCGTCTTGAAAGGGGAGCTTGATGAATTACGCAACAGTTTTTCCTCTGATAACCTGGTTTTCCGACGGACCCAAAACACAGATCTGGTCGCACCGGGTCAAACGGTTTATGAAATTTATGAAACAGCAGGCCGGACGGAGCGCCAGAACAGGCAGGGGCATTCAGCAACCGGACGTTCAGGGCAGGATCGCCCGCTCCGCTATGATACAATGATTGATTCTTATCAAGAGCAATCGGGAACACGTTATGTACAACCATAAACATCTGTATTTCTGGGGCGCGGTTTTCTTGTCATTTGTGGCTTTCGTGGCCATTTTCAACGCCATTTTATTGCCCTTTATTCTGGGCCTGATTCTGGGGTATCTTTTGGACCCCCTGGCGGATCGACTGGAAAAAATAAATTGTCCCCGAGGCGTGGCCTCGCTTGTCGTGTTGTTCTTTTTCTTTACGACATTGTTTGTGCTTATGGGCTTGCTCTGGCCGGTTTTGAAAGATCAGTTTACGCAAATGGCGGAACTGTTTCCCCAGTATTTTCATCAGGCTCAGTTATGGGCCGGCAGTTTTGCTGAACAGCATCTTCGGACATATGGGGGACAGGATATTCTGTCTTCTACGGCACTGGAAGAAAAATACGGTGATGAGATTCTGGCCTGGATGGCGGAAACGGCCAAGAATCTTTGGTCAGGTGGCACGGCTATTTTTAATGTACTATCGCTGTTGGTGATTACGCCGATCGTTGCCTTTTATCTGTTGCGTGACTGGGATCGCATGGTGACAAAAATTGACAGCTTTCTGCCTGTTGCAGACCGGCCGCTCATTCATCGTATTATGCGTGATATTGATGAAACGCTGGCCGGTTTCTTGCGGGGGCAGGGCTTGGTCTGCCTGTTGTTGGGGATGTTTTATGCATTGGGGCTGACCATAGTCGGCTTGAATTTTGGCGTGGTTATCGGCTTGTTTATCGGGCTTATTTCCTTTGTCCCTTATATTGGGGCTATTTTCGGCGGCATGCTTTGTGTGGGGATCGCAGCGCTTCAGTTTAGCGCGTTAGAACCTGTGTTACTGGTCGGTCTGGTCTTTGCCATTGGTCAGTTTCTTGAAGGCAATATTCTGGCCCCCAAACTGGTGGGCGACAATGTTAACCTTCATCCGGTCTGGATTATCTTTGCCTTATTGGCGGGGGGCTCGCTTCTGGGCTTTATGGGGGTCATGATTGCCGTACCTGTTGCCGCTGTATTGGGCGTGGTGGCGCGTTATCTTGTGCATTATTACCTGCATGCTGATGTTTATACTGAAAAGAAAAAATCAGGCAGAGGCAAAAAAACAGCGGCGGCCAAGCCCAAACCCCGTAAAAAAACGAAATAAGGAAACATGGAAGCAGAGCAGCTGACATTAGGGCTCCCTTATCGTCCCGCACTTGGACGGGAAGACTTTTTAATTGCCAGTTCTAACCGGGCTGCAATCGAATTCATTGACAGCTGGCCTGACTGGCATGAACCGGTGGCCATTATCTATGGCCCTAAATCATGCGGTAAAACACATATTCTGAATGTCTGGCGTTCAAAAACGGATGCTGTTGCATTGGGCCGGGAAGACCTGGCCGCAGATAAGCTGGAAACGACTCTGGATCAGGTCCCGGGGAACTTTACACTGGATAATCTTGAAGAGCTGATTTCAGCCGGTCCTACAGAACAACAGGCTATATTTCATTTGATTAATGCCATACGGAACAAGGGCGGAACATTGCTATGTACGACCCGTACCGCGCCGGCGGAATGGTCCATACCGTTAAAGGATCTGGAATCCCGTTTAAAAGCAGCGCATATTTTGTCGATTGAGATGCCAGATGATGATCTGTTGTTCGCCATATTTGTAAAACTGTTTCATGACCGGCAGATATCGGTTGATCCTGAAATTGTACAGTTTCTGTTAAGCCGCTGTGATCGCAGCTTTGACACAGTTTTTTCTATGGTTGAAAAGATTGATGCGGCATCCCTGCAAGAGAAACGCCGCATCACTTTACCCTTTATCAAAAAAGTTCTGAACCTTTAAGATTTTTTCTTAGCTGTTGTTGTGCGCTTGGCCGCTGTCTTTTTTGCGGCAGGCTTTTTAGCTGCTGTTGTTTTTTTTAGCCGCCGGAGCCTTCTTGGCAGTAGGCTTTTTAGCCGGGGCCTTTTTAGTTGTAGCCTTCTTGGCGGGCGCTTTTTTTGCGCTCGTCGTTTTAGCCTTTGGCGCTTTGCTGGCAGCAGTTGTTTTCTTAGCCGCTGTTTTGGTCGCAGCAGGTTTCTTTTTAGCTGCTGTCTTGCTGCCTGATGCCGCTGTTGACTTCTTAGCTGGCGTAGCTGTCGTAGACGCCGTAGCAGTGCTTGTCGCAGCTTTGCTTTTGGCTGGTGTTTTCTTTTTAGCGGCGGTGCGTTTTTTCGGTGCAGACTTGGTTTTCTGTTCAAGCAATGCTTTGGCAGCACGCTCGCGTTCAGATTCTACGCCTTGATGGAAGGCCATAGAAATACCTGCGACCAATGCGATCCCCCAGGGGATAAAGAGAAGCTCAGGATTAATCCGACCCATTTCGGATTTTGTCAGCACGTAAGCCACTGCCGTTGCGGCAAGCGTACCTGCTGTTGCGTAAAGAATCATCTTAAGGGTCAGGCTGTTAATCTGCGCCCGCTCCCAATCTTCAAGTTTTTTATCATGCATGGATTTTTCCCCTTCATCTAATGCAGATTGAATTACATCATAAAATGATGCTTAGAACAAAAGAAAAATTTTGTCCTAAGGCGCTTAGGCAATAATATCCGGCAAAAGCATGCTTTCAACTTTTGCAATCTGATCTTTCAAGGCGAGTTTCCTTTTTTTAAGCCTTTGCAGGCGCAAAAAGTCAACGGGGACCGTTTCGCCCAGTTGTTCAATTACGATATCAAGATCGCGGTGTTCAGTTTTTAACTGTTCAAGCTTTTCCTGAAGTTCTTCAACATCTTCCATAAGCAGTATCTCTTCCTTCTTTGTAACCCTTAAAATAGCAGAAAAGAAAAATTTTGCCAGAAAATCATGATTTTTGTACTAACAATATGATCATTCTTATTATAAAGTTAGGGAAAGTTACAATAGAAAAGTATTCAGCATGACAAAAGCAAACAAAAAACGTATCGGCATTCTCACCAGCGGCGGCGACTGCGCCGGATTAAATGCCGTGATCCGGGCCGCTGTCCATGCAGCCTATCAACGCGGCTGGGAAATTATAGGTATCGAAGACGGGACAGCCGGATTGCTGGATCGTCCGGCGCGTTACCGTATATTGACACCATCAATGTTTGATACGACGATCATGCGCCTGGGCGGCACGATTCTGGGCACAACCAACAAAGGCAATCCTTTTAAGTTTCCGATGCCTGATGGCAGTTTTAAAGACCGTACACCGGAAATTATAGAAGCGATTAACGATATTGGCCTTG